>CAZZEC010000051.1:0-20079 GCA_964652565.1 uncultured Bacteroidia bacterium | reverse complement strand
CTTGGTTATAGATATTGTCTTATAAACGACCATCTCTTCATCGAGAGATGTTAAATTTGTACTAAATGGTCTAATTGCATGGGATATAAACACAGCGAAGAAGAAATTATTAAAACCGGATCAGAGCTTTTTAGGAAAAGGGGATATAACCACGTGGGGGTTAATCAAATTTTGAGTGAATGCGGGATCACCAAGGGATCATTCTATAATTTTTTCGATAGCAAGGAAGAGTTTGCAAAGCATGCAATAGAAGCGTATGGAAAAAGTAGCTTGAACATGATCAGATCTTTTCTTTCTAAGACAGAATATTCTCCATTAAATAGATTGAAAAATTTTTACACCTATCTCATTGTATCCAATGTAGCGGATGGACTTGATGCAGGTTGTCTGGTCAACAATATGTCTATTGAGTTGGGGGGATATAATCCAGGGCTCTCTAAAGTTGCAGATGAACAATTTAATCTATGGTTGGATGAGATCAGTATGTGTGTAGCTGAGGGTCAAGAACAAGGAGAAATCATCACTGATATGCCTTCCAGGGATATTGCGGAATATGTGCACGCCGGGCTTTTTGGTGCACTATCGAGAATGAAGGTTAACAAAGACAGGGTATATCTGGATAAATGGTTTGCCATGACGTTTAACTTTATCTGTAGATAAAAAAATGTGTTCACAAATTGAATAGACCAGTCTAAATTTTTAATTAATCTTAATAATCATAAAAAAGTATCTGTCAAATATGTCCATTGACATGTATTATCGGGTTCAACCAGCATTCCTTGGAGGTTTAATGAAGGGATCATTTACTGTTCGCTAACAACTCAATCGCTGTAATCGCTGTCCAACCAAATACAACCAAAAATACCCAACGGTGTGTGAGGGGCATCGACCAGAGCCCCAATGCAAAACCCACTATTCCTGATACAATCAAAATGGCAGCGATATTGGCTTTCCTTCGAGTTCTACTTTCTATAAAAGGGAGATAACTTATTCTTGCCAGACCAAATAACCAGAAAGCAAGTGCCAGGCAAATGGCTACAATATGAGCCTTAGATAGAGGGGAATCAGAATTTACTATATCCACAGGAATAGCAGTGAAAGCGAAACCCATACCAAAAAGCGCTAGACAGATTCCTGTTAATCTATCCTTGAGAATACCTCCATAAGCAAATCCAAACATCATGAGAAGCATTCCCACAAATACAAAACCTATCAGATTCCACCATAAAGCATAGGGTTCACCTTTTCCCCCTAGTTTACTCACAAAATCATTTACCAAGCTAAAAGTTGGATGTAGTAAGGCAAAAACGATCAATGAAATAGAAAACAGTGTTACTCCTGATAATCCTAATATTCCTGCGAAGGTTCTAAGTTGACGCGTTGTTAATACCATTTGCAATATCCAATTGTTTGTATACATGCTTCTTTACCCTCGATTTCAGTTGTCAGATCAGGAGCCACAAATATTACTTCATCATGTAGAAGCGTTTCCAAAAGTTCTATATTTCCATGCGTCCAACCCTTATTAAATGCATGGATAACCTGTTCAATGTGTGCGTTTATATGTTGTTTACTTAATTGTATTACTTTTATCATACCACACTATAGCCTTTGTATACGCTAATGGGGATCTAGACTTTATATTCCTATTTTCTATCCTCTATCATATGTCAATATCTGTAGCCCATCGTCAAAAGTCTCTTTGTCGATGAGATTCCATTTAGCTTGTGTATTGGATTGTCCAAATAATCTAATGCCTTCTCCCAGGATAATGGGGTTTAGTTTAAGTTTGAGTTGGTCAATGAGTCCATGATCCAATAACCATCCAGCAAATTCTCCCCCGCCACATAAGTATACGTCTGTTGTTGATTGCGCTTGGATTTCCTTGACTCGATCTATCGTTCGAGTTTCAATGTGGACAGTATCTGCCAGTTTTTCTATTTTCATCGATTCTGAAAAGATATGGTGCTCCATATGGGGATAAGCAGGTTGGCCTGGTGTGAGTCCATATTGGTAACCAAACTCATAGGTTCTACGCCCCATGATGACAGTTTGAAAGTGTTGTAAATCAGCTAGATACTTTTCAACTCCTTTACCCTGAAAAGGAAATAAACTTATATCGTCATTCTTTCCTGCAATATACCCGTCCAAGGAGCTAGCAACATAGTATACGATCTTTTGCATAATATATTATTTCATGCGCGTTAACGAGATGGGGGACTAACTTGCTCAAACAGCAGAAGACCATCAAAACATTTGGATAAAATTAATGTATTTGAGCTTGATAAATCAATAAAGGTATCATTAATGATGATGTCTTTAAACAACCATTCGTTTACTTCGGTTTGTGTATCAGGTATATTAAGGAAAGACAACCTGGCGTTGCGAGCATCAATAATATGTTTGATATCCAAATCCTCTGTACTTGGTTCGCTCATATATTCTACTTTACCACTATTGTTATGAAACGATCCCTTGCTAGCAAAAGCACCGATAACATACATATTATCTTTAAATTTTTCGGTTAGATATTCTCCCATTACGGTTTCCTTTTCATTATAGGTAGAAATGTGAAAATTATGGGCTACGATAATGACTTTATTGACGGGTTTGTATTCTTCCAAAAGCCAATAAATATTCTGAGCCATGGCAGAATCTCTGGCTTTCCATCTTTCGTTCCAATCCTTAGTTTGGGTGAATTTCAGCATATATGTCAAGTAATGTACCCGATTGGTAAGGGTCTGATTTGCTAGTCTATCGGATTCAGGAAGGAGATCAATAAGGGCTTGATACCAATTAATAAGCCTTTGAGTTTCTGTTTGAACAGAATTATATTCAGTGCGGTAATTTGATAGTTGACTTTTCAGGGAGACGAAACGTTGTTCCATTTCTGAGATAGAATCTACTTGTTTATAGGTATCTGAAACATACTTTGTGAAGGTATACCCCGTTCGCTGTACATCAAATCCTCCGAACGGAATATTCTTGTCAATAGCATAACGGATTAGGTGCTTAAATTCCAGCGTGCGCCAGCCGCCAAAAAAGCCGGATGTTAGCTCAGTACCCTTGACATCATTCCTATTTTGATAAATGATCCCCACTTCTCCTATCCCCGATTCAAATAGGATCAAATCAACGCCTACTTGTTCATGAAGATATTTGATCAGTTCATTTCGAGCGATAAAAACTTCCTTACTCCCATGATTGAATTCCCCGATGGATATCATTTGTTGATTCTTTATGCTGGACAATACAGGTTCACAATTGCCATGCTGATAATTGCTATCTACCTCGATAGAAATGAGTTGCTCGTCAATAAATTCTTTTTGTATATCCGTGAGTTCTTGGGCAGGGATAATAAGATATGATGATAGCATAGAAATGGCCAGGGAAAGTGCAATGAGGTTTGGATACATGATTGTTATTGAGTTATCTCTTTATTTTGTGTTATTCAACAAGTGTAAGATACTTCAGATTAAATTAAAATTTAGTCTATCTCCCCCATAGCCATTCGATTACAATTCAACAGCACTTCCTGTAATTCATTTCCGGATGATTTCAATGGGTCAATCGCTTTGATAAGTGCTACGCGCATTTCAAATAAGTCCTTTTTATCCATTTTTTCTGCATCTCTCACCATGTTGACCTTCAATTTAGCCTCCTGTTGGTTTTGCTTGGGATTAAACCATCCATTCAATTCCGAACATTGATGACAAACCCCATTTTTATTCACCAATGCACATCTCTTGTCAAAAATATCCGTCATGGACTGTCTTGCAACCTGGATGAGATATTTCACCTGACCTTCTGACTTATCTAAAATTTGCATGATCTCTTTAATAGCGAAATCATATACATCCTTGAGCAGCAAAGCAACCTGATGTTCAATGGGGAGATTTTTGGAGATACAAGTAAAACACGTATCGATGTGTTCCTTGATTTCATAGGCTCCGCATATCGAATGTTGATGTACCAGCTCAATTTTCTGAGCTAACGCCGGATGTGAAAGCACCAACTCTTTTGCCTGCTGAGACACATCTTCCGTCCATCTCTTACGCTTTTTGAGTTCATTATAGGCCAGATGGGTAGCGATCTGGAATACCCAGGTCTTCAGAGAAGATCTCTGTTGGAACGAATCTAACTTATCGTAAGCCTTGATAAAGGTATCATGGGCGATATCCTCTGCTTCTGCTCTACTTGCCAATATTCTGTATAAATATGACTTTAGCTGATCCTGAAATTGGACAAACAACTCTTGGAAGGCATTGATATCGCCAGCTATGGCTCTAATTAAGGTGTCTTTATGTGGTTTCATTGATTGTATATGATAAATTATTTCTCGTCATTTATCAATGAGTGTGGAATTATATTCTCAATAAGTGCGGATTACATTAATTCCGCACTTATTGATTAATTTGACTTGTCAGCTCAAATATGCAATAGCCTTATCAATATCTGCAAAATTGCGAAGCTCGAACTTTCCGTCTGTTTTGTCAATTTCCTTGGCATGTGCCAGGTATTCTTCCGGCATCACATAGGCTACCTTTTCAATCCCCAGTTTATAATATCTGGGATAATGCTCATTGTGTTGCCATTCCGGAAATTCGGGAGGTAACTGAAACTGGAAGTTTCTCACGTCTATCAATATGTTCTTAGCCTGATGTTCGAACCCGTAGCCCAGAAAATTACAACAAGCTTCCTGAAAATCTTCATAGCTCATGTCTTTGTGCCCTTCTTCCCAATTGAACTGAATCGCTTGAATGGGTTCCAGGAAATCGACACTGTAGATGGAATTGTTAAATACTTGCATAATAATTTCAACTTTTTTCATTGTGATACATAATTAATTGTCCATGCATGCCCTACATTATTAGATCATGTACCCCTCTGACAATTGAGGCAGGTGAAATGGATGAAAAAAGTGGGAATTTTTTGTATTTTGTTTCAAACAGAACAATTCCTGACATAGCTATTGTCCTAATACAATACTTTCCCCATCACAACAAAATATAAGAGTTCCTGATCAGCGTATATACCTCATCTGTTAATTCTTCCAGCGTAGAGATTCTTACATGATTGGCAAATCTCCCTGAATAGGGAATGCTTTTCGTGACAGTAGTTGTGGTCAGCTTTTTCTCTGAGTAGAACTTGATATCCAACTGTTTTTTCATGGGACGAATAACCAGAAAAGTTTGACGATGAGCGAATACAATGCAGTTTTTAGTAGCACTAACTGCTATATCTTCCCATTCTACAATATCTGCCAATAACCTATCAAATACGTATTCCAACTCCGGCTTTTTCCCTTTGAATAGATCGCTGATATTGACCCTCACACATTGATGCCATTGATTAGGTTTAGCAAGTTCTCTTTCACATTTAGGACAGGTCCACATATTGAAAAGGATCTTTCAGTAATCGATACCACATTGAAAGATATAAAAAACCCTTTATTATGGCTATTTCTATAGACATTGAATACAATATCAAGATGGCTGAGGTAAACGCAATAACTCTTGAATATGCCCATTGGTACGAGGTATGCTTGGCATATCATAGGTATCCATTCGATATACGAGTAATTCGTTGAGCTTCCTAAAGATCAGTTCAAACCTGTTCAAACAGTCTTCACTTAATTTCCTTTCTAAAGCGCCAATATTTTCTGCAAAATATCTAGCAGGTATGTAATGGTTAAACACTTTGCCTCCTCTCATAGGATGTTCCGTAACATAATGATCCATTTTGACTCTGGTTCGAGGATGCTGACTCATAATATCCTTGACCTTTAACTTTTTAGGTATGTCTCGTTTGTAGGCTAACTTCAATAATTCTAAGTAAAATTCTAAGTCAAACATATCCTCGATATCTGCCTCTTCGATGGCAATAAAATCCGAATAGGTCAATACCTTCTTTTGATCTAACAGCATCCGCTTAAGTAGGCTAGATATCTCATGGATATCTTCCTTTTGAATGTTAATCAACGTTGCAATGTTAGTATCGCTTTGAGCGCTTAGTAATGCAATGAATGTAGGGATCTTATTTGATCCTCCTACTGGCGTGAGCGTCCATTCACGAGAAAGACCTATCCTTCCCTTTCTGTCGAGTACCCCAGAAATAGTTTGCAAATATAAGAGTTCACTTGTATCTCCGACAATTAAACAATTGGGGCCATCAATCAGGGATTGATGAATTTCGTAACCCAATGCACCTTGGACTGGGAAAAGTGATTCTTCAGTAGCTCCAGAAAAATCCTGAAGAACCTTTGTCCCCATCTCATCTTCTGGTAACTCTTCCTCTGAATTGATGGAAATATCCTGAACGATCCTCACCCTTTCGATATTGGCACTATCAATCATGAAAGGTGAATGTGTAGTGTAGATCAGCTGATGAAATGGCTTTAATTCTTGTTCAAAATATCTCAGCAAATCATATTGTGCCTTTGCGTGTAAGAATAGCCCAGGCTCGTCTAAGAGAAGAATGACATTTTGGTTTTCTCTATTTATTTTAGAATACCAGGATAAAAAAGAAAAAAACCATACAAAGCCTTTAGAACGAGCACTCAAATTGGTCGTAACCCATCTTTTGTTGTCATAAACCGTGGCCCATAGATTTGTTCCGCTTCTCATGCCCTCCGGATCCCCTGCCCTGGCAGCTCTCACATCGAACTTCATTTGGAGGAATTTATTTTGAGACCAATATCTGAGAACTTTTTTGCTGAGATGGTTTCCTGCACCTTCTATTTTGTTAACCAATTCTTGTGTTCTCTCGGGATTGAGGAGCTGTTCTATGTCTATTCTTGCCAAACTCAATAAGCCCAACATAGGATAATCCGAGGATAACAGGGTCTGGCTATCAATCCTTTGTTTTAACGCTTCAATATTTTCCTGTCCCGTCAATTGATAATAGCTATCGAAATATAGAAACTTGGGTATATATGCCTGGATATAGTTAGAATATAAATAGTTGGCAAAGTCACTTTCACATACATTCTTGATGAGAGTAATTAGCGTTTCATCCTCCACCCTGGGTTTAAATGATTCTAACACAGTATGTGCCTCAGAAAAACGGTTCGCATCCTTTAATGCATCCTTTAGGTCCCACGAACAAGAAGAATGCTGCAAACAATACCTAAATGCCTGTTTCTCATTTACATTAATTCTGAAGTTGGTTGTATTAGCGTACCCTTTGTAAAGAACAAACTCTCTGTCCATCAATGCGCTGTAGCCAAAATCATTTCCAATCTTCTCAATCTCATCATCCAGGGTGAAGGTAGCTTCTGCTACTATCGCATGTTCTCTCTTTCCCTGTTCCACATCGTGGAGATAATCCTCCACATCTACTCTGGGATAATCATCCGTAATGTCAAATCTACCATCACCACTTATAATAGGATTGAGCTTATATAACGCTTGTAAAATGGATGTTTTTCCCGCTTCATTCTTTCCTACGAGACAGGTTATTTCATTGGTATCAAATTCATTACTATCTCTGATACTCTGAAATTCTTTGATTCGGACTTTGGATAGTTTCATGTAATTAAAAAATTTGTAATGTGTGCTAACATTGTGATTACTTTATGATCAAGTCATCAAGTATCTTTGGTAAGCGTTGGTCTGACTCCAACCTTACTTTTGAAAGAGCAAATGCTAGGATGTATCCCATCTTGTAGATGTGCTATTACAGCAAAATTATGGTAGCATATCACTGCCCCATTAAGTTCGCTCACGCACCCCTCAAGCAACAAAAATTATATTTTTAACCCCCTATTGGTATTAAATCACCAATTTTTCAACGATTAGTTATATGCTATATTGTATATAATTATCATAAATATCCAATTAATATTACTTTTTTGCAAAAAGTAATTTAATAGAATTAAAAAAATTTGATAACATGTATCATATAGTCAATATTTTATCGTAAAAACCCCATATGGTAACCAATGATGAGACAGATTTAATAAGAATATACAACATCTATCGTCGATCTGAAAAGGGACAGGGTGTGATATGCTAATGTCAGTTTACCTCAAGCGCGCCAAAAAATAATGGGTCTCTATAATCCCACCAATTGTACAGTCTTTCCTAATAGTTAGGAGTACTTTGGATTTCTAAATAGTAACACTTAATAGTCAACATATTACAAAAATAAGTCATCCCGAATTTTGAGATGACTCATTTCAAACCCAATGGCAAGATGTTTACATGGTTGTTCTTGCCTCTTTAGTATAACACCTAGGCGGTAGCTTCTGATAAATTCTGGATATCAGTTTGTATTCCCGAATTATTTACGATGTTCAAGGTTTTCTTAGCTTTCTGCTCTTTATTAGCGATATATACTTATTGATAGGATTATTGAGACTTCATGGAGGTACATATTTCAATGAGAAATCCATCGATATCTCTCAGATAAGCCACCTGTTGACCCCAAGGCTTGATAGTCATGGGCTCATATAGTTCCGCACCTGCTTGTATAGCCTGCCGGACAATTTTTTCCGGTTCTTCTGTGGTGAATCCCAATTCTACTCCAAAGGGTGCATTACTGAGATTACTAGAATTGAAACCTTTGGTAAGATTAGATTGAGCTAAAGATAATTGGGCAAAGGCTATGGTCGTAGGTCCTGATAAGACTTCTCCATAATCTTTCTCAGGGGTGATGAATTTTCGTTTTAACCCCAACCCATCTTCATAAAACCTCATTGTAGCCTCAACATCTTCTACGTATAAAATAGTATAGGCAAATTGTATCATATCACATCGTTTGTGTAAAGCAGTTAATAATACTTATCTAATAATAGGGCAAATGACTTCATATCTACGGGTTTCCATACTACTTTTTGACCCGGAGGATGCTTGTTTAGTATTAAACCATAGATTCTTAGCTATGTCTAAGTCATATAAATATATTATTTAACTCAGCATTTCCAGATAATCATTAACTTTAAATATCAAAAAGAAAGCACAATGCCCATGCACACGCTCAGATGGTGCCTATTAATCATACTATTATTTGGAGGAACGATCAAGTCTCAGGAATATCTCAAGGCTGTGGCTAAACCTGGTGACGGCGTCATTTCTCTACTACGTACCTTTCAATGCTATACTCCCTGTAATCTTGACCACTTTTATCAGATCAATCGCCTATCGCGAAGGCGTGGCCTCATTGCCGATAACATCTATCAGCTTCCTATATTGGTGTATCAATACAATGGACGCAGCATTAGGTCAACGATAGGTATCGACGACTTTCCTCGCGCAAAACGCATCCAGATCTACAATGAGAATGTTCATAAGGCAAAACTCCAGTCTAATGACTACCGCCAAAGTAAGATATTATGGGTGCCTTACCATTTTATTACATGTCCAGAACAACAGGCTGCGAATCAGATCACAACTGTATCTAATATACCCGTAAATATTAGCTCTTCATCTAATTCGAAGCCCATTGGAATGAGGGGTACTTACTCCATATTTGGATCTAAATATGCTAGTGTGCCCTTATTGGACAATAAGCTAAAGGGGAAGGTATTTTATGTTATTGCCGGACATGGAGGACCCGATCCAGGTGCCATGGGAATGCGTTGGGGAAAGTCTATCACCGAAGACGAGTATGCCTACGATATATGTCTGCGACTGACGAGAAATCTACTCATGCACGGGGCTACGGTATACGTGATAGTCCGTGACCTCAACGATGGAATACGGAGTGGTGAATACCTAAAGCCAGATAAAGATGAGGTTGTTTGGGGAAATCTCCCTATACCTAGAGGACAAAAAGAACGGTTACAGCAAAGGGCTGACATAGTGAATGCATTGTATAAGAAAAATCTAGAGAAAGGAATTACTGACCAACGAATGATTTCCATACACATAGACTCCCGGTATGTGGGTAAGCGTATCGATATGTTTTTCTATCACAAAGAGGGAGATGATGCAGGGAAAACCATGGCGGAAACTCTGTTTTCAACTATAGATCGTAAATATAGAGAGATTAACGAGCATAGGGGTTATAATGGATCTGTGTCTACCCGGGATTTATTCATCTTGAGAGAAACATTGCCTCCTGCCGTTTTTATTGAGTTGGGAAATATCCGTAATTCCTCGGATCAAAGTAGATGGATAGTAGAGAGTAATAGAGATTTAGTAGCATCATGGTTGGCAGAGGGAATTATGATAGATGCCTTGAGATGATACAAATTATTCATCTAACACTGGAAAATCAGGGCAAACGCACCTAATTTCATAAATAATTCATTGTTAGTTAATTATGATTAAAATATTTATATATTGAATCAATTTAAGCTGCTGATTAGCAGCTGTTAATGATTTTTAGTGCGTTTGCCCTGCTGGAAAATTGACAATTGTATGTTCTTCCATTGCCTGCACTCCCGCCAATACGGTCATAGTATCATCCCAACCCACATGTACATCACAGATAGTTTGAGTATCTCTTCTCTGTACACAATCCAGAAACGCGATAAGCTCGTCTCGTGTATCATTAGCGGTGGCATCGATCTCAAAGGGTTTTCCCCGATGTGCCCATGGATCGTTGTCCATCTTAAGTGTTTTCCCTGAGGTGACTAATACTGCGTTCTTATCACTCTGATTATCATTGCTCCAACCTGGGTTATCTGTGCTTCCTTCCTGGTAAAATAATCCCTTTTTAGAGGTGAGAAAAAGGGTTCCTTTCGTCCCCATGACGAGTTCAGAAGCTCCTTCATAGGCATTGTTCTGTAGGGAGGAATAGGTTACTCTGACCGTATAGGGATCTCCCGACTCATTTAGTTTTTCGTAATTATATATGCAAAATACATTATCATATACTTCTCTGCCATCCCGCCAATAGTCGATCCCTCCACTACCCATCACGCTTTCAGGCGTAGTCCCAAGCAACCAGTTTACCACATCTAGCTGATGGCTCGCTAACTCCGTCATAAGACCATGTGAATACAATTTGTACAAACGCCAGTTGAGCTTCTTTTCTAATCGGTCCCACGCTGGATTTTTTTTCTCCACAGGTACCGGACGTCGCCAGTTGTTGTTGCGATGCCATTGGCACTTGATAGCGGTGATCTGACCCAGCATGCCCGTATCAACCATTGCGGATGCTTGTCTGTAGATCGCGTTGGCCCTTCGCTGAAGACCTACCTGGAATACTGCTTGTCTCTCGTGAACAAGATTTTTGAGTTCATTTGCCTGCTGTTGCGAATAACACATCGTCTTCTCGCAAAACACGTCGCACCCTGCTTCCAAAGCATGAACGGCCATATCATAGTGAAGATATAGGGGGGTAGCGATCACTACTGCTTGAGGTTGAATTTCCTTAAGCATAGTAGCGTAATCTGTGTATGCTTTAGCTTGAGAACCTGCAGCCTCTAATCCTCCTTTTAGGTGGGGAGGATAGTTATCGCATACAGCTACAATATTAGCGCGTTCTATGGTGCTTAGTTTGCGTATTAAATCTGTCCCCCGACCACCTGTTCCTACCACAGCTACCCTAACAGGTTCAAAGTTGGAATAACTGGATATACCCAAACTGGCAGTTCCCAATATTACTGCAGAGGATTGCTGTATGAACGTTCTTCGCTTCATGTAAGATATTTATGCTATAGTGAAGGTGAAAACATACTAACGGAGAACCCTTCTGGGATTTTCTTAATATAATTTTCGGCTAAATCGGGGCCCATTGCAATGATTGCTGTAGTATATACTTCTACACTTAGCGCATCAGGACCCAATGCGTAGCAGGAGAACGAATCCGAATTAGAGTCGGATAGCCATGGTCGGGGAGTGAGAATATGTGTTTCTACTTGAGTAAAGGTATTTTGACTACAGGAAAAGCATTGATCGATGAGCTGGATGATAAGTTGTTCTGTTGAGGTCCTATACTCAATACTCCACGGTTGTTGATGATTTAGTCCTTTGGCGATGGCTGAGCTAGTACCTCCCTGAACGAAATAGTGATCAATTCCATAAGTATTCAACACGTTCTTCACCTTATCCAGTGCATAACCTTTGCCATACCCACCCATATCCAGGCTTACTTCACCAAACTGAAAAGATATGGTATATTCATCTCGATTGATACAAATTCTATCGGATAATCCCTTCCCTTCATGGCTATAAATACTAATGTCAAAGTACCCCTCTGTCAAATGGTACCAGTTTACGCAATCAGCAAGAATATCAAATAATTCGCGCTCTACCTTGACAGGCCTGTACTTAGCTTCCTGATTGATGCGAGAAATCTCTGAAGCAGGATCGAATCTTGAGAGTAATTGCTCGATTCGGAGAATCTCTTCCTTTACTTGCTGACCGACAGATGCTAAAAATTCTCTTTCTCTTCCCCACAGCCAGAGCCCGAATTCCGTTGCCATGGCTGGGAAAGTATATTGGTAATCTACGTTAGTCTCTACAAATACAACATCATCCATAACATCTTACTTCATAAATCCTTGCTTCCTTAGCACCCTGCGTTTCAACTACTTCCACTTTGATTGATGAAGCATCTACAGGCTCAAAATCATGACGGTTAATTCGCTGGTGGTTGTTCTCTACTTCAGCCACGACCCGTTCAGTGCCATCCTCCTGAGTAGCAATGATCCGATAGTGTTTAATGGTTTCCGGTTGTGGAGCTCTAATTATATGCGAATTATGTCCATCATGAGAAGTAAGGGTGAGCTCTCGGTGAAATCCCGTATCAAATGTAAGCTGAATATGGTTGATCTTCACAGGCTGTTCCCAGCTCAAGGTGATCCATGCACCCTGTTCACCCATTGGTGCAGCCCATCTATGATTGTGTGTATCTTCCATATCTCTACAGTATCCTGTTAAAATATGTTCTGCTTTAGAATTTTCACACACTTCCGAGGAAGTAACTTTCGCTTGCCTGGCAAGATCATTGGGATCGCTGTGTAGTAGATTTTTGATAGATTGATCATCTTTCAACAAGGTCTGTTGAAGCTCTGTTAACTTGGATTTATCCTGATACAAAGCCTTGGGCATGATATTGTAGGTATTACACAGAGCGGCAGCAGTACCTACAGCTTGTCCCATCACTGCACAGGTTGCCATCACCCTTGTGGAAGTAAACGCTACGTGGCTGCAACTGGCATTTCTTCCTGCCATAAACATATTGCTGAGATCTTTGCTGTATAAGGATCTAAGAGGGATATTATATACTTCAGGTAATTTAATGGATACAAAGGGAGGTTTATCTACATCGTCAAATCCTCCTGGAGGGTGCTCATCCAACGGCCATCCTCCAATAGCTACTGCGTCTTCAAAATCCCCGTTGAGTCCCATAAGATCCTGCTGGGTAAGGATATGATCTCCTTCAATACGTCTGCTCTCTCTTTTGCCGGGTATCATTCCTACCCAATCCATCCCCCAATTGGCTGCCTCAGGATATTTCCCGCTATTTTTTATATAATCCCATACACCTGTAACGATAGCCAAGAGTTCATGTCGGATCATCTCATTATCCTTAATCGTATCGTATTTTCCTCCCCATTCAATCCACCAATACCCATATTCAAAACTTCCTATGGGCCGAAAGCGCAAATGCTTTTCTTCTATTTTCCTTGCCCATGCCGGTGCCTTGAAGGGAATGGGCTCTCCATAGTCTCTTGCTGTAAAAAGGATACTACTTCCCAATGTCTCTTTACTCGGCTTATCCCAAGCTAAGGGTTCCTTAAACTCATCCCTGGATTCATGTCCCCAACGCATTGTAGCCCCTGCTTCCAAGGCCAGTCTTCCATCCCCCGTACAATCAGAAAAATATTTGGCTTTGATTCTGTAAAGCGTTTCAGTCTTGTCGCAACGTGCCATAACCTGCGAAATAGCTCCATCTTTTACTTCTGCTGCATATACAGTTGTATCAAGTATTAGCTGGACATTGGGTTCACTTTTTACTTTATCGTAAAGGAGAAGATCCCACATTTCCCAACTACGATGGGGATTATTCACTGCATCATCCAAGCGTAATTCTTCTAAAATTCCCCCCTCCCTCCAACCGGGTCGTCCGGTATGATTATTAGCTCCTACTACATGCATCTTAATTTCACTGCTGGAATTACCTCCCAACCTCGAGCGGTCTTGTACAAGGATAATTTTTGCACCATGTCTTGCTGCTGCCAGGGTAGCACACACACCTGATAGCCCTCCTCCTACAACGAGGAAATCGCAGGCTAAGTCAACCATTTTCATATGAGGTTCACCGTCAAACCGCTGGTCTGCAAGTAGGGTATGAGATGGATAGGTAGATGCCTGCTCTTCGACTGTGAGAGGTTCAATGTTTTCCAGATTTTCTTCATCCAGCTTTACATATAATGAGTAAGTGGCAGGTAGAAATAAAGATGCTTGAAGAAAGTCTCTTCTATTAAAAGAGCTAGGTGAATCAGACATGATAGTAATAGTTTATTTATTCATTCAATTTAAGGGAATTAGGTCAGGATTGCAACGACAGTATGTATCCCTTTTTTCGTGATCAAGGTGAATATTTCCTTATTCATTCCCAAGGAATGTTTTACTGTTAAATAGATATGTATCATTCGCATACATGTAGAAACTCAACAAATGATCCCAGCATCTTGGGATATTTAACAATCTCAATATGAAGCTTGTTTTTTGTTATTTTTCATTAGGGCTATTTTTGCTATATATGCGTATGTCAACCGCATATTCCTCCGAAACACATACCGTTTATCTCATCCCAGGGCATGGGTCAGATCAGCGATTATTTAGTAAACTAGACTTAGGTGAGTACCATACCCAGGTAATTCATCATGAAATACCTTTAAAAGGGGAATCTTTTGAAAAATATGTCAAACGGTTGATCCTACAGATTGATACTACGCAATCTTTCTCTATTGTCGGGGTATCACTGGGAGGTATTATTGCAACAGAGATGACACGATATATCCATCCAGAACGTGTCATACTTATTTCCAGTGCCAAATGCAGGGGCGAACTCCCCTTGCGTTATCGCATGTTTCGCTATTTTCCGATTCACTACCTCATGGGGGGAAAGTTCCTGAAGTGGTGGGGATTAAAGTTACAACCGATCATTGAGCCTGTAGACTCTGCCGATCAAGCACTTTTCCATACAATGCTACGTCAAAAGCATCCTGACTTTATGCATCGGGCACTTCGATTTATTATTGGATGGGATCAGGACCGCTGCGAAAGAGAAGTTGTTCATATTCATGGTACCAAGGATCGTGTGATTCCCTATAAACACGTTGAGGCCACATATACCATTGAAGGGGGAATGCATTTGATGGTATATTCCATGGGTGATACCATCAGTCAATTGGTATTGGAGAATTTGCCAAAGTGAGTGTGGGTATTGTGAGTATTGATGTGTTGTGAAACTATGGTCCGTCGTTTGTCATCCATGGTCTTCCCAGTCGTACCTGATCTAAAAACCTTCCTTCTTATATCCAACGTCTGTATTGTTAAATTCAGGGTATTCCCTATTACTTAAACTATTAGAAATACGTACATTAAGATTGAAAATTTACATCATTCTCAATTTTCCTGACCTTATTAACTCTCATATCATGAAAATCACAGAATATATTTTATTTATTTGGGTGTTTTTCACTTGTAACATATTAAATGCTCAATCATTTGCAGGCACCTATACCATCTCCTCTCAACAAGGAAATATAAGTTTAACCTTGCAACAGAGTTCTGGAAATCAGTACCTGGGGCAATTTTTACTGGCTAATGGTCAAGCTTTAAATGTTCAAGGGATTAATGAAGGAAGTGATTTAACAGGAACGATTACCAATAATCAGGGAGGCGCATTGCTGTTTGAAGCCTATATGGAACAACAGCAGTTGTATCTAACAATTGTTCCACTGGACAATCAGGGACAAGCCATTTACAACAATGCATCCCAATACGTATTACAAAGAGTGGGAACTTCTGCAACAGAAACACAGCCTAATCTTTCTCAAAATAATCCATATCCCCAAACTCAATCCACAACAGGAAACTCAGGATTTGGAGGACCACTGGCTCAGAACGCTACTCCTTCAGGATTTGCTGGTAACTACTTAGGTAATCTAAATGGAGTACAAGCAAATATGAATTTGCAACAGCAAGGCAACCAGCTCTCTGGAACAATAAACGCTGGAGGATATATGTACCAGTTACAAGGGACAGTTCAAGGTAATAATTCACAAGGTCAGATACTCGACCCACAAACTCAAGGGCAAATGAGTTATCAGGCCATGTTGAATGGAAATACTATAAATATGACTTTGACTACTCAAAATCCTTATTCAGGACAGCCTCAACAGCTCTCTTTACAATTCCAAAAAGGCAATAGTACCCAACAAAACCCTAATAATGCATACAACCAGAGCCAAAGTACCGCAGGTAACCAAGGGAATAATTATGCTGAAAGGGATCAAAGATTGGTAGGAATCTGGTCTCGATCTGAGAGCTATAACTCTGGCGATTTTGGATTTGCCACCCAGGAAAGCATGCAAGTCTTGGCCGATGGAACGTATCTTGTAGGAGACAGTCGCGTAATTGGTGGCGGACCCGGAATAACAGGAGATACGGGAAATAGTAATGGCGTTTCAGCTAGAGGGCAGTGGAAAACGCAAGGGAATATCATATACATATCTGAAGGAGCTGGTTGGCAACCATTTGCAAGATACTATGTGGAAGGATACAAGATGATGCTTACATTTGGAGATGGGACTAAACAAGTATGGTCTAGGCAATAATACTTACAACTGAATATATATAGCATTTCAACACACACGGATATATGTATAATAGGGGCAGGTCCTTCTGGATCTACGCTTTCTCTGTTTCTCAGCAAACTGGGAATACCACATACTATTATTGATAAAGCAAGTTTCCCAAGAGACAAAGTATGCGGTGATGGGTTGACCTTGGAGGTATTGCATACATTGAAGGTATTAAATCCAGATCTCCTGAATGATTTTTTAGCTCATCGATCATTTCTACCCATTTGGGAAGTGAAGTTTTTTAGCCCAGGGAAGGTAGAATTTCGGTTACAGTTTGATCCCTCGCTTCTTCCTTATGCCCCGGTTTATACTGGTAGACGAACAGACTTTGATGCGTTTTTATTTAAACAACTACCCTCTGATTATGCAAATATTTTAACAAATTCACACGTCCATTCGCTTGGCTACAACCAACATCGAGTAAATGTTAACTTGTATAATAACAATAATAGTAATATATCCATCCATTCAAATTTGGTTGTAGGCGCAGAAGGTGATCCTTCTCTGGTACATCGATTTTTAGGGAAGAATAATAAAAAAGCGTGGGAGCATTACGGTGTGGGTGTTAGAACTTTTATAAAAAATGATTCCCCGCGACAAGATCGACCGGCACTTGAGTTCCACTTTTTACCCCAAACCTTACCAGGATATTTTTGGATATTCCCTCTTCCAAATAATTTTTACAATGTAGGACTCTTTATGCCAAGCAAAGCCGTACAATCTCGTCGACTTAACTTACGGCAGATCTTGATGGAGATTTTGTGTACCCATCCTACAATATCTCCTAAATTTACAAACTCGCACATCGAACATGCGATTAAAGGATGGCGATTACCTCTCAACACACACCACCGTAAGTTGGTAGGAGACAACTATTTGCTCCTGGGCGATGCAGGGGCATTGATTGAACCTTTTACTGGTAAGGGCATAGGAATTGGAATGCTATCTGCGAAAGTAGCAGCCAAACATATTGAACAAGCTGTAACTCAACAACAATATCATGAAGATTTCCTACATGACTATCATAGGGAAATGTATCGAAGATATTATAAAGAATGGCTTTGGAGTCGTAGACTTCAAAAAATGTTCAACTATCCCCCTATTATACATCTTCTATCCCGGTGTCTTTCTCTTTCCCCTATACATTCTTCCATACATCGACGCTTAAACTCATGGTTGGCTAAATGGATGTAGCAAAATTCCCACAAATTTGTTCGAAAAATGGCAAAAGACGAAATGGGGAATGATTAATTTTAATCAATTGTATGTGAGTCTAAAAAGATTCCAGAAGGAAAAGAATTCTTACATACGTCTAGTATAGAAACATACCATAGTTGCTTCCTTTAATGAGATATATATTTATGCTATGGTATATTTTATGTAAAGATAGTATGTAATAAAAATTTTACCTATGAAAACTGCACTCATTACCTATGCTGTAATCATGGAAATGATCATTATCGCTGGAGGTGTTTTGAAGTTGTCTCGATTTGAGCAGGCAAATCAAATTTTGTACATTGGTTTTCTACTGCAGGTACTATTTATTCTGTTAGGCCTATTGGCCTGGCATATCACTACGAAAAATGAACGAAGATTTAACTCATAGTTATTCTATTATCATAGAAGACAGCTCTTTGTAAATCCTGGGAGCTGTCTCAGGTCCAACTGAATTTATTTCTCCATAGGTCTCCCTTTCATCTCCGTACAAATAAGGTTTTTCATTGTCCCACTCACTTTGGGGAATAATATATCCGATCAAGTCATTGGCCAGGCCAAACACCATGGTGTAAGGCTCCTTCATCAAACTACGTAATGGAGGCGTTTCTAATGGATTCATTTCGAAATCCTGGCCTAGAGGGGCTTCAATACCTCCATTGACAATTTCCGGGTAGATCTCTCCTGGAACTTGTATACAACTGAGTGTGCCCATTTTCCAGAATCCGACTTCTGTGCGAAGTTTCATCCATCCACTCATCCCTCTATTCAAGACGCCTAGAAATGCCCCCAACCTGAATATGGGATTGTCTAAAGGCAATAAGAGTGTCTTAGCCTTAAGCGTTAAAGTAACTGGGTCAATCATCTGCGCACTATCCAAGGCAGATAAAGCTAATAGTGCAAGATGCTGTCCCTGTGCCCTTACTTTCTCAAAACTGGGCTCCAAATAAGTAGTGTCCTCAAAGGGGTCCTGGATGGGATGCTTGGGATCTGTAGTCATTAATCCTCCGATCGCTCCATTGATATACAAGGAAATTCCTCCTATTCCCGATCTAATCAAACTATCAGAATGAAATACTCCCTGTTCAACATTATCTCTTACATAATGAGAAAAATCAGACGATATCATAAGGTTTTTACTCCAAACTGTTTCGGGATGATTGGCCCATACAATAACCGATCCTAAGGTGTTTTGAGTAGATGTATCTACCGCCTGTAATACCCTGAGTCCTGGATCTAAGACATAAGGTTTACGTGAATCATTTACCAGGGGTATTGCACCCGCTAAATCTTCTGCAATGAATAATTTTGCTGGTTGTATGTTGGAAACTGCTTCAATAACAGCCGTCGCTGCTTGCATCTGGACCATTTCCATATATTCTTTATTGATGCCAGTTCCTAGGTAAGTAGGTCCCCAAAGTCCTACCAGATCTGGAGATTGATGTGTATGCGTACTAATGACAGTAGTATAAGTAATACCTACATCTTCAGGAATTAGCTTTCTTACCCGAACAACATCGTCATGTCCAAATCCTATAGCATCAAGAACTACCCAAGCGAAGCGATTTTTCCCATCATCGATGACCATTGCACGAGCCCAGAGCGAATCATTGACTCCTGCTGCTGCTCGTTTTTTCCCAAATCCCGCAATCCAATACGCATCAAAAGTTCCATTGCCATTGATATCTTCGTAAGTATCTCCTTTATTGGGTTCATACTTAGCGTTTTGGTCAATATCTGTCCATGTATCAGTAATGGGAGGAGTGATAGATTGAGCGGAAAACCCAATCCGATAGTATTCAATAGGTTCACCTCCCTCAATATTGAGTGATACTTCATACCCAGGATGACGATCTTTGAGATGTATATACCCCCATCCTACTAATCCAATGATGATAATTCCTAATAAAGATAAAATGATTGTCAGCCGCTTACGCATAAGATGATATGGTTGTATTGTGATATGGTTATATTGTGATATTGCTCCAGTGGTCTGTGGTCCGTCGTCTTAACTTTCGTCTGTCGTCCGTCGTCTGTGGTCTTAACTTTCGTCTGTCGTCCGTCGTCTGTGGTCTTAACTTTCGTCTGTCGTC
>CAZZEC010000050.1:0-35746 GCA_964652565.1 uncultured Bacteroidia bacterium | reverse complement strand
TTTTAAAAACAATAAAAAACTTAAAAGGGGAAGTCGACTTATGAGACTTCCCCCTAAAATCTTTACTTAGAACTCCAAGGAGGAGTAATATCATTAGCTCTTGCATAAGCAACTAATTGTCCCATGTGCTCATAGCAATGGCCCATCAGGCGCATCAAAGCCCAACGCTTGGTGTATTCATTTCCATCAGGAAATTCAAACGTTTCATCCAGCGTAGACATGTCTAAATTTTCAACGGCTTCAACTACAAAGTCATAAGATTTCCCAACGGCTTCCAATACCTCTTCTTTTCCTGTGATGCTAGATTCCATGCTTCTGGGATCAATACCATCGGGAATGGGAGTACCGGTTGCTGTCATGGTGAAAAAGTAATTAGCAGCCGCTAAATGTAGCATTACCTTTTCAGCATTGCGAACTTCGTCTGAAGGCTTGTAGGAAAATGCATCTTCAGGCATCGCTTCTGCAAGTGATACAACTTGTTCGCGATTGCTATTCAGTACGCTAACAAAGTCTTTCTTAAAACTGTCCTGAGCCCATGTGTTCAGGCAGATAAGTGAAATGATTAAAATGAATAATTTTTTCATGTGTGTGAAGTTTTCAACAAATATATTAAGCTTAGCGCATGAATGCAAATATTTTTTGCTCAGGCAAGCATAAAGCTAAAAAAGTAAGAATAATTACTAAAAATAATTGATTCCATCCTTTATTTAGAAATTTATTATTATGTAAAGTGGGACCTATTTATCAAAAAGTATAATTATCCTACTAACAACATAGATATATAATGGGCCAATTACTTGATGCACTGAATATTATGAAATTGGCGGCTTCCATTGCTAAAAATAGTTTCAATGATGTATATACCTTCAGGGAAATTCAACATTAGCGCAAGTTCATTTCCCATAACCTTTTTTGCATAACTTTTTCCTTCAACGAGGCTTCCCATCTGATTATAGACATTCCATTGAATGATGGTTGCAGGTTGATACCCAGAGATAATAATATGATCAGTAAAGGGATTGGGAAAAATGTTCAACGTATGTAATTCTGATAGGGTAGGAGAATGCGTAAGTTTTGTGTTGGAAGAAGGATTTTCCAACACGACTAATTCTTTTCTCCTGGGGCTGGTCTCGAGGACTAGACGCATTCTATCCTTTTGACACTGTGTAAATATATTCATACATGCATCATAGGTATAATCCATATAATTTTGGAACATATCTACTGAAGTACAAGAAAAAGCCGAATCTGGACATCCAAAATTTGGGGCCTCTGCATTTGGAGTGTCATTACAAAAATCGTCTTGAGTACAGTCTCCATCACCCCAAATATGTCTTAGTCCTAGCCAGTGTCCTACTTCGTGGGTAGTAGTGCGACCTAAGTCAAAGGGAGCATATAATTCGGGAAAGTTTCCCTTTTCACTACTCCCAAAATAATTGTATCCGACAACTATACCGTCAGTTAATTCATTCCCTTCATCTTTATCTAACCCCCCTAATCCCGATTCATCGGGAAACTGTGCATAACCTAATAAATCCCTGGATACGAATCCTCCAAAATTTACAGTCCATATATTAAAGTAACTGTTGGGGTCCCAAATGGTAAGAGGTTTAATTTGTCTGTCTATGGGATTTCTTACAGCCCCTTTGGGCCAAATGGCACGACCGCCATCCACGCGATCGATTCCAGGTTCAGGAAGAATGTTCCCCTCGGGATCGTATTCTGCCAGGAAAAATTCTATACGAGTATCTGCACCCAAAGGGCTATCATTAAATCCCAACGTACCTTCCCTTCTGCGAAAGTCCTCGTTGAGAACTTCAATTTGGGATTGAACTTGTTCAAGGGAGATATTCGCACCTTCGCCAATGGGTTCGCCATTGTGTACCACATGTACTATGACAGGGATGTAATAAATGTCTTCTGTTGGCTGTGATAAGAGTAATGAAATACTAAGGCCAAACAGGCCTAAACAAATGATAGGTTTCATAGAGATTGCAATTTTTTTCAAATTGTGTATGAAACATCCAATGAGAAAAATAATTCAATCAACTGTCTAGAAACATCAATCAATTTGGCTATTGAGAAAAAACTGACTTTTTTATTTACCCCACATACTTTTCTCGATGTTACTTAGTAATGGATTAAGTTGATATTCCGTGTTGGTAAACATTATTATTCCTCTTCTATTAGTCACATCCAAAGCAACGATGGATCTCGCTCCAGTATCACCTCCTTCGTGAATATAATATAAGTTATCCCCCATAGCTAATGAGAAACAGCTTCCACCTGGGCAGCGCGGTCCAGGTATCTGCGAAAGGGTAACATTTCCTTGTAAATGTCAACCACTAAATCAATGAACGTGTTGCTCAATATTTGATCCTGTGTAACCTCGTGACTGACAGCAAAATGCTTGAGTCGTAATAGTTCGATGTGTTTGTGAGTTTTTGAATATCCTTTGGGGGCAGTTTTGAGTCTATCTTCCTGTGTAAGTTGTTGAAATGTGTCTTTAAATGAAGGAGTTTCAATTATTTCCTTCAATTTATTTCCATCGTAGTCGATCGCATCTCTGATTCGTTTGAGAATCTCCTTGGGAGGATGGTAGAATCCACCTGCAATAAAAGCTTCATGAATGCCTATATGTATATAAAAATCAGTTCGATTCCTGGCACTATCCAGACTACCTCCAAAGTGATCTTTATATGTAGGTTTGTCAGGATGATATAATAGATTATTGTTAATGCGATTGATAGCTGATCTGCCTGAAGTGGGAAAATAGTCGGGATCAAGGTTTATGAGACGATTGTTGACTTCATCCAGGAAACTGATAAAATTGTCTCTCACACGCTCATACCGATCCCGATGTTCGTCCATCCAGACTTTGTGATTATTTTTCTGAAGATCCAGGAGAAAATGAAATAGTTCAGAGTTAATCATATCATTTAAACTCATCTTTATCCAAATGGTTGTTTGCCAGGTTATACACATTATACAAATAGTTCAGATCCTAATCAGAACTACCTGAATGATTATAATTTATCTATTCACTTCGTAAGCTTTCCGTAGGATTAATTTGAGAGGATTTGTATGCCTGGGAGCTTACGGTTAGCCATGAGATGATTAAAATGGAGAGTCCTGAAAGAACAAAAAATCCTACACTCAAATCAATTTTATACGCAAACTGTCCCAACCAATTATTGATGAGTAGATAAGATATAGGTAATCCTAATCCTATGGCAATGAGCACTAATCTGGTGAAATCTTTGGTCAAAATTAACACTATCTGAGAGGTAGTAGCACCTAATACCTTGCGTATGCCAATCTCTTTCTTTCGTATTTCTCCGGTAAAAGTAGCCAGGCCTAACAATCCCAGGCAGGAAATGAGAATGGCAAACCCTGCAAAATACCTGGATAAATATCCCACGAGTCTTTCTGCTTCGTATTGTTGTGCGTATTCTTCATCCATAAATTCGTAGTCAAAGGAAAAGCCTGGGTTAAAATCTTTATAAAAATCCTGGATATCGGCTAATGCCTGTTGCTCTTTTCCAGCCTCTAGCTTGGCCATAACAAACCAGGTCATCTCAGGATCTAATCGAAAAAATAAGGGATTGATATCTTCATGCAGAGATTGGAAATGAAAGTCTTTAACAACTCCTATGATTTCCATATCGAATTCGTCCCACAGACGAATTTTCTTGCCAATAGGATCTTCGAGACCCATGATTTCAATGGCTGTTTCATTGAAGATAATTTTGCTGCTGTCTGCACCATATTCTCTGGAAAAACTTCTTCCCTCCACAAACTCAACGCCAATGGTCTCCAATAGATCATAATTTACCCTTACGTTCTCAAATAATATCCTATCGTTAGGGTCTTTGCCCTCCCATTCCAATCCACTGGTGTTATTTTGTCTGCCTATGAGATCATGACCGATGGTAGAAGCCGTTTGTACGCCAGGTATTTCATTTACTCTTTGAAGAAAGGCATCCGTTTGATCATCTACATTGCCCTCTTTTGAAAAATATATAAGTTGGTCCTTTTCATACCCAAGATTCTCTGATTGAACATATTGTATTTGTCGATAGATGACTATTACGGATAAGATAAGTATAAATGATAAGGTGAATTGAAATACGACTAACCCTTTTCTTGCCAAAAGTTCGCCCCATGTACCTTTCATGCGCCCCTTAAGTACACTTACAGGCTTGAAAGAAGAAAGATAGAAGGCCGGATAGCTTCCCGCCAATAATCCGGTAAATAGAGTAAGTAATAATAATACCCCAAGTATTAATGGACTGGGTTCAAATTTCATTTGCTTCTCAGTAATCAGATTAAACTGAGGCAGGATTATGGTTACCAGGATAAGTGCAACTACAAGCGAAAGCAGGGTCAACAACAAGGACTCACCCAAAAATTGCTTGATGATGAGGTGTTTTTGTACACCCACTGATTTTTTTATACCTACTTCTTTAGCCCTTTTGGTAGCTCTGGCAGTAGATAGGTTCATAAAATTAATACAAGCTATAACAATGATAAAAAGGGCTATAATGGAGAAAAGGCGAATATATTCAATTCTCCCTCCTGCTTGTTGACCATTTTCATACCTTCCATACAGATATAATCCGGATAATTGCGCTAAAAATAATTCTACATTAGATTCTTCATTTCTCACCTTGACAAAATCGGCAATATTTGCTGTAACTTTTTCAGGATCAGCTCCTTCAATAAGGGTAACAACTGTCCTGGGAGAATTATTTCCCCATTCCCTCAACCATTCATTTTCTTTGAGATATTTTTTATAAGGAGTGAGAAAATCAAATGTGAGCGTGGAGTTTGGGGGTACATCTTCAAAAACACCTGTTACAATATATGATTCTTCATGATCGACCTCCAGCGTTTGTCCCATGGCCTCCTCCACACTACCAAAAAGCCCTTCGGCTACACTCTGAGAAATAACCATAGCATTAAACTCTTTCAGTACCTGGTCTTTCTGGCCGGCCAGCAGAGGAAAACTAAACATGTGAAAAAAATCCTCTCCAACCGGTCTGCCCCAATATTTGATGTTTTTTTCGCCTACAGAAAGTGTGGGTCGATTAGACCACATAATCGTAGCACTGTATTCAATTTCAGGAACTTCCTCTGCCAAGGTCTCTGCCAATAAACCTGGAGTCGAATAAGTTGTCATGATTTCATCGGCATACTGCTGATGTTCCATCACCTCAAAAAGCCTATGATCCTTTGCGTGGAATTTATCAACTCCCATTTCATCTTGGATCCACAAAAAGATCAAGATTGCACAGGCAAGACCTGTAGAAAGACCTATGAGATTAATAAAAAAAGAACTCTTATGTCGCATGAAATTGCGAAAAGTAAGGAGTAAGGTGTGTTGTAGCATAATTTGGGTTGTTTTCAATATAGATTAAACGACACACCATAAAGTTGCACGACTATGGATAAATTATGAGATATCTTGTATGTTTTTTTATTTCATCACGATAGATCTATAAGGGAATGGAATCTCTTTCCCTTCTTCGTCAAATCTTTGCTTGAGTTTTTCATACATATCACATCCTAAAGCAAAGGCTGCTGCATTATCTGGTGCCCATGCCCATGCCCTTAAATTCACCGCGTATTCTCCTAAAGAGATTACCCTCACTTTTACGACTGGTTCATTAGCCGCTTTTTCTTCTTCAGATCTACGATCCAAAAATAAGGGATGCACACTTATCTCTTCCTGCATGATGTTTTTGGCTAACTGAACATCAGAGCTGTAACTAATCCCTACTTCTATCCATTTACATACCTCTTTATCTACGAGATCAGCATTTATCACTATTTCATCACTGATCATAGAATTGGGAATGATGATTCTGCGATTTTCATAGTTTCGGATTACTGTGTGTCTGAGTGTGATATCTTCTACGATTCCTGAAAGTGTATCTTTAATAATCACTCTGTCATTTACGCTGAATGGTCTAAATATGATAATGAATATTCCAGCAACTATATTAGAAAATGCTTGTTGAGAAGCAAAACCTACAGCTACTGCCAAGATTCCGGCCCCAGCTAGCAAAGATTGTGAAATAGCCCTTAATGCTGGGATCATATAAATAGCAAAACTAAATCCTAGTAAGTATATAACTCCCACTAAGACACGTCTCAGAAAGTTGTAGCTAGTTGGGTCGCCGTTAATATAACTGGTAGCTTTACCAATGAATTTTCTGAATATCCGATTCGTAATAGAAGCTGTAATAATCGTCAGAATGATGATACTTACTGCGAGAATAACAGGTAGTAAAGGGTGTGAAATGATGTTTTCCATATAAGTATAACTTCTCTATATATTTAAGGTATAATATATAGAGAATGCATCAACAAGCATATTGCCTTGGTGTATATTTAGAGTTAATCTATCAAATATTTTATAAACAACTATTTAGTATGCGCAACCCTATAATTAAACAGGTACACGATTTGGGTCAGAGTGTTTGGCTTGATAATTTAAGTCGTAAAATGCTTCAGGATGGCTCATTAGAACAGTTAATACATGAAGTGGGAATATATGGAATGACATCGAACCCTGCTATATTTCAGAAAGCGATCAGTGATAGCGAAGTATATGATGAAGCGATAAAGGAATGTGTAAATGAGGATATGTCAGACAAAGACATATATGAACGTCTAGCGGTAAGTGATATACAGGGGGTAGCAGATCATTTTAACAAAGTGTATGAAGAAACGAATAAAGAAGATGGATATGTCAGTTTGGAGGTTGCTCCTGATCTGGTGCATGATACACAAGGTACGATAGATGAAGCTCGAAGACTATGGAAATGGGTAGATCGACCTAATGTCATGATCAAGGTGCCAGGGACAGAAGCTGGTTTGCCTGCGATTACACAATTGCTTGCAGAAGGAATAAATATCAATGTAACGCTATTGTTCAGTGTTGAAAGATATCGCGCAGTAGCCGAAGCATATATTCAAGGGCTACAACAACGTATCGATAGTGGTCATGCCATTGAGGATGTTGGTTCTGTAGCCAGCTTTTTCTTAAGTAGAATAGATGTGATGGTTGATAATATGCTGGAGCAAAAAAGCAAAGAACAAGGAAATAATACAGAAGAGGTACTTGCTCTTAGAGGCGAAGCTGCAGTCGCAAATGCAAAGATAGCATATGAGGTGTACGAAGAAGTGTTTCAATCCGATGCATTCAGAAACCTGGAATCTCATGGCGCTCGTGTTCAACGACTACTGTGGGCTAGTACTAGTACCAAAAACCCCGATTATGATGAGCTTAAATACGTACATCCTCTGATTGGCTCTCCTACAGTTAATACAATGCCACAGAATACGCTGGATTCCTTATTGGAGAAAGGAAAGCCTGAAGATATGCTCAAAGAGCGGTTACCTCATTCACATGACGTAATTAATAAACTCATGGATAATGGTATAGATATAGAAGAAGTAGCAGGTAGGCTCGAAGATGAAGGAGTGGAGAAATTCGAAAAACCGTTTCAGCAATTACTGAATACTATTTCTGAAGCGAGAAAAGCACTGGTTTAAGTGCTTTTTAAATAATATTTTTATTTTTTCATACGTCAATTATGGATGCTGTCCATTAATAAGTAAATTATGCTGGCTGTATACTAAAAGTTATGCGAAAAGCATATATGAAAATTAATGGACATACCCTGTTTTTAGCCGTTATCATCGCGTGCTTGAACTTTTCGTATGCTCAATATCGTAGCGTTATCCCTTTCAATACAAACTGGAAATTCTCTGGGCAAAGCGTTTCAGGGCGCGTTATCAATGATACCTTAGATATTCCTCATACGTGGAATGCGTATGATGCCCAACAGGGGATTGATTATTTTCGAGGAGAAGGAATATATGAAAATACACTTGTTGCAGATCCAATATGGCAGTACAGAAGAGTTTTTCTCTACTTTGAAGGAGTAATGTCATCCGCAGAAGTCTATGTGAACAATCAACTAATGGGTGAGCACAGAGGAGGTTATTCAGCTTTCTGCTATGAAATAACAGATGTTATTAACCTTGGTACTGAAAATTCAATACGCGTAATCGCTAATAATTCTCCAGTAGATGATATTTTACCGCTTGTTGGGGATTTCAACCTGTATGGAGGCATGTATCGTCCTGTGAAAGTTATCGTGACGGATCGGGTATGTATTTCACCGTTGGATTATGCAAGCGATGGCGTATATCTTAAACAAGAAAGCCTTAATGGTGATAGTGCAGAAGTTTCAATCATTTCTAACATATCTCAAGGGTTTCCCTATGCAGTACCTATTGGACTTAGGACCACGATTTTTGATCAAGATAGGTCAATCGTAGCTACTGGAGTACTACCTGTAGTACTCAATCAAGGAGATACTACTTTGACTCAAAAACTCACCATCCCAAGCCCACGACTTTGGCAGGGTAAAAAAGATCCGTATCTATACACAGTGAGGGTAGACATTTACAGAGATCTTCGATTAGTAGATCGGAAAGAAACACCCTTAGGATTGCGAACTATACGCATTGATCCTAATGAAGGATTTTTTCTTAACGATGAGCACATTGTGCTAAAAGGGGTGAGTCGTCATCAGGATCGAAAAGATCAGGGTTCTGCCTTGACGATAGAAGACCATCGTCAGGATATGGATATTATGCTGGAGATGGGAGTCAATGCAGTGAGACTCGCACATTATCAGCAGGCAAAAGCTATGTATAGTCTTTGTGATTCATCGGGAGTCATTGTATGGGCTGAAATACCCTGGATAGGATTCCCTGATTTTCTAGGGGAGGGTAGTAATGGCTACAATCCCACAGATCCTTTTCATCAAAATGCCAGACAACAATTAACTGAACTTATCAGACAGAATTATAATCACCCCTCTATCTGTTTTTGGGGTGTTTTCAATGAAATTCAAAATCCTAAAGAAGCCAGTCCGGTAGCATTTGTTAGAGAATTAGATTCTCTTGCAAAAGTTGAAGATCCCTCCAGGATTACAGTTGGAGCCAGTATGTTGGAAGCCGAGGAGCCCATTCATGATATTACAGATGCCATTGCCTGGAACAAGTACTTTGGCTGGTATTATTACCAACCAGAAAAGATAGGGGAGTGGCTGGATGAGACTCATGCAGCATATCCTAATCTTTCTATAGGAGTGAGTGAGTATGGGGCTGGTGGCAGTATCCATCAACATAGCCAAGTGCTGTCCAGACCCAATCCGTTTGGCTCTCCTCATCCTGAAGAGTGGCAGAGCTATTATCACGAAAAGCACTGGCAGGCGTTTGAACAAAGGCCTTATGTCTGGGGCACATTTGTCTGGAATATGTTCGACTTTAGCTCACATTTTCGCAGAGAAGGAGATCAGTATGGGATGAATGACAAAGGGCTCGTTACGTATGATCGCAAAGTGAAGAAAGACGCATTTTATTACTATAAAGCTAATTGGACCGATGATCCTGTGATTTATATTACTAGTAGAAGGCATATTTTCAGACAAGACCCAGAGACCTCTGTAAAAGTATATACTAATCTGCCTACAGTTTCACTGACAGTGAATGGACAATTAGCTGGAGAAAAATCTTCTGTTGGAGGGATCGCAACATGGAATGAAATTACGCTTGAAAAAGGTAACAACACCCTGGAAGTGAAAGGCTCTAAAAATGGGATACAATATCAGGACCATGTAGTATGGATATTGGAAGATGCCTTTAGTTTTACCTCCCTTTTTTCTTATATTAAATTCGTCATACCTGCGATTATTGCCAGCACCGTTTTACTCATGTTTATTGCAAGAGGTGCATTTCGTAGGCAAAAAGGATACGATCGTCGAAGACGTAATTCCTGGAAACGCGGATTATTCAAAATTATGTTCTTCCTGATTTTGTTTGTCGTATTGGCTCTTGTAGGCGTTCAAATATTCCTCATGAGGACAGGATTGGGAGCTTAAATAGGAAATTACCTGCTTACCTTAATATTATCCAATTACTACCATTTTGTTAAATAAATTAGTGTTATGGTAATTTAATATTATCATAATAAAAAAATAATTATTCCCATAAATGTTCACTATTTGATAATAAAAATTTAACTATCAAATATTATTGTCGAAACACTCCTGCTATACCTTTCCTGAGTTTTATTACTAATAACCCAAACTAACTATTCAAATGAAACAGAAAGGAATGAATTACTTTCTTACATACTTGTTAATCAGTATGTTGGGAGTACTTTCTCAGCCCTTGCATGGCATGGGTGGATGGGAAAAAGAGTTGTCAGGTACTGTATTAGATGGTGATACAGGTGATCCTATGCCTGGAGCTACGGTACTTGTGAAAGGAACCAATATAGGTACTTTAGCAAATGAAAATGGCCAATTTAACTTAACTGCTCCAGATGAGGCGGAGATCTTAGTAATCTCATACCTCGGGTATCAAACACAGGAAGTTGCTATTGGAGACCAAACAACTTTTACCATTGAACTCGTAGCTGATCCCCTACAATTAGGAGATATCGTAGTAATCGGTTATGGTCAACAAAAGAAGCAAGACTTAACGACTGCTGTTGCTACGGTACAAGCCATCGATATACGTGATCAACCCGTAAATTCTTTTGATCAAGCACTGGTAGGTAAAATGGCTGGTGTGCAAGTTCTTCAAACATCTGGGTCACCAGGTGCGGGAATATCATTACGTGTAAGGGGAGTCGGATCTATTACTGCCGGAAATGATCCTTTGTATGTGATCGATGGAGTACCTGTATCTAACGACAATAACAGAGCTACTGGAGATATAAATACAGGAACGGGATTATACAGAGAGCAACCGATTAATGTATTGAGTACGATAAATCCCAGCGATATTGAATCTATACAAGTATTAAAAGATGCTTCTGCAGCTGCTATTTACGGATCTAGAGGTTCTAATGGGGTAGTATTGATTACAACCAAAAAAGGATCTGCGGGGAGAGCTACCTTCAATTATAATGGCTATTATGGTTTTCAGGAGACCACTACACGTTATGATATGCTAAATGCATATGAGTGGGCAGAGATGAATTTTGAGGGTAAAACCAATACTTATCTAGATAGATTCCCCGCAGGAAGCCCTGCCGATAATAATGCCACGCGTGATGCGAATGTTCCCAATCAACCTGCTGTATTGATTCCACCAGAAGTACAACCATATCTCGATGGAGTCCAGGGATTAACGGATACCGACTGGCAGGATGAAATTTTCCGTACGGCTGCTATCCAAAGCCATACCTTGTCTGTATCTGGAGGTACTGAAAATTTCCGTTACTATGCTTCTGGAGAATATATGGATCAGGAGGGAATCGTGATTAGTTCTGGATTTAAGCGTTATAGTGCGCGTTTTAACATGGATTTGACAGCAGGTAAATTAAAGGTAGGATTAAACATTAATCCCACGTTGACACAACATGACCTGGTGAATTCTGAAGGCCCTTGGTGGGATCACGGAGTAGTAGGGGTAGCACTTCATATATCACCTATACATCCTGTATTTAATCCAGATGGTTCTTATAACTTTGGAGGAAATGCCTGGGGATTTGCCATGACAGATGCGGTAAATCCAGTAGCACTAGCTAATGAAATTCAAGATGATATGGATCATCTACGTTTGTTGGGTAATGTGTACGCAGAATATAGCATTTTAGACAATCTTTCTTACCGTTTGAATTTCGGTACAGACTTAAATAGTTTTCAGAGAGATTATTACTGGCCATCATTTGTAGAACAAAGAGGAAGGTCTGGCCCACGTGTACCGATTGGTTTTGCAAGGTCAAGGTTTACCACGAACTGGTTGGTAGAAAACCTGCTTAATTTTAACGAAAGTTATGGAAATCATAACATTGCTGCTATAGCAGGTTTCACGTCGCAAAAAGAGATCTTCAAAAACAATAATCTTGAAGCTACAGATTTCCCCAATGATTTAGTACAGACCCTGAATGCAGGTCAGGTTACAGGAGGAGGTTCTTTTCAGGAAGAATGGTCATTACTTTCTGTACTGGGTCGTGTGCAGTACAACTACAACAATAAATACTATGTATCAGCAGCCATTCGCGCAGATGGTTCTTCTCGATTTGGTGCTAATAATAAATGGGGATATTTCCCTTCAGCTTCAGCAGGATGGAGAATTTCTGGAGAGGATTTCTTAAGTGAGTCAGACATTATCAGTAATCTTAAGCTTCGTGCGAGCTATGGCCAAACAGGTAATTTCCAGATTCCTAACTACGGTTCTATTGGGTTGCTTGGATTTACCAATTACGTATTTGGTGGTAATCAATTAGCATCTGGTTTGGCACCTAGTACACCTTCTAATGATGACCTAAGCTGGGAGAAAACGACGATGATTGATATAGGTATCGATTTAGGATTATTCAACGATGCAGTATATCTGGAATTAGATTATTATAATGCAGATACAGAGGACCTGTTGTTGAACGTTCCCGTACCCATGTCTTCGGGTTTTACTTCTGAATTACGCAATATCGGAGAAGTCAATAACGAAGGGTTTGAAGCGACCTTAACTGTTCAAAACAGAACTGGAGAGTTTGGTTGGTCTGTGTCAGGTAATTTCTCTACTAATCAAAATGAAGTAATTAGTCTGGCAGATAATGTACCTCAAATCATAGTTGGAGGTGGTACTGGATCCGCTCAGTGGATCACCACTCCTGGAGAGCCTATCGGATCATACTACAACCCTGTATATGATGGTGTATTTATGAATGAGGAACAGATTAATAATACACCTAGTGTAGGTAATGCTCGTCCTGGAGATTTGATTTTCCAAGACTTAAATGGTGATGGAGAGATCGTATTTGCCAGCGACCGTGAAATTCAGGGGAATTATCAGCCTGAATTTATTTACGGAGGAACTGTAAATCTAGACTGGAAAGGTATTGACTTCAATGTAGCAATACAAGGTGCTTATGGACATGAGATTCTTCACCTGTTCCGCCGCTATATCTTCAACCAAGAGGGTAATATGAACTTGATGCGCGGAGCATTAAATCGCTGGCAATCTGAACAAAATCCTGGCGATGGACAGACTAACCGTGCAAACAGACTTCAAACGGGATCAAACGGACAGACGTCTAACTGGCACCTGGAAGATGGTACGTTTATGCGTATCAGAAATATCACTGTAGGATATACTTTCCCCGCAACATTGATAGAAAGGATTAGGCTCAACAATTTGAGAATCAATTTTACGGTACAAAATCCTTACACTTTCACAGACTATCTGGGATATAATCCTGAAGTAAGCTCTCGCCCTGATGCAGCATTGAATCCTGGCGAGGACTATGCGTCTTACCCATTGGCAAGAATCTATTCACTTGGACTTAACCTATCATTCTAAACACAATTACTACAATGAAAAGATTATTAATATTTTCTTTCGCACTTATGTTATTCAGTTCTTGTGAAGAAGATTTCCTGGAGCTGACGCCTATCTCATCACCTAACGTAGCGGACTTTTTCCAGAACGAGGGTGATATTTTAAATGCAGTAAATGCTGCCTATGCTACCTTGCAAAGTGGAAATTTGTACGGTGGGAGAGACTTGCAGGATTTAACAGAATATCGTGCAGACAATACATTCGATAATGACCCTTCAGCGGGTTCGGGCCAGCGTTTTAATATAGACGTTTTCCTGGCGGGTTCTGCCAATGAAATTATCGAAGATGTATGGCAAAGTTTCTACCAAGCCATTTATCGTTGTAACGTAGTATTAGACAATATCGACGATGTGGATATGGACCCTGCATTAAAAGAGCGCTCAAGAGCAGAAGTACGATTTATTCGTGCTTTATGCTATTTCAATGCGGTTCAGCTTTGGGGACCCGTACCATTGGTACTATCCGCTGATAATACGGAAGAATCCAGAGATCATATAAGAAATGGCGTAAACGAAATTTACGCAGCAATGGAAGCAGACTTACAATTTGCTGCAACAAATCTTCCCGCATCCTATTCTGCATCTGAAACAGGGCGAGTTACTTCTGGTGCAGCCAATGCATTACTTGGTAAAGTGTTCTTGACCGAGCAGAAATACGGCGAGGCAGAAAATGCACTGAGAGCTGTGATGTCGTCTGGTCAGTATGAATTATTACCCACTGTAGCAGAAGTATTTGATCCTTCAAATGAATACAATGCGGAAATCATCTTTGCCATTGTGTTTACGGAAGAAAATGTAGAAGAAGACCATGGATTATTCTATGGTTCTGGTATTGGGGACATGATTCAACCTGGATTTAGGGAGATCTATCCTGAAGGCGATCAGCGTAGAGATTTGTTAGAATTGGTTACTCCAGAAGGTACAGCTACGGTAGTTCCACAGAAATTCTTTGCTCCGTTATCAGCCGCAGGTACTGTAGGTACTGACTTCCCTGTGTTGCGCTATGCTGATGTATTGTTGATGTTGGCAGAAGCGCTAAATGAACAAGGTTCTCAGGAGGAAGCACTGGAATTACTAAATCAGGTAAGGACTCGTGCAGGAGCTGCAGCTTATGCTGCATCGGATCTGTCTTCTCAAAATGATCTTAGAGATGCAGTATTACTTGAGCGTCGCCTAGAACTACCTTTGGAAAGCCATAGGTGGTTTGATCTGCTTCGTACTGGACGTGCAATCGAAGCAATGGCTGCGATAGATATTACTATCAGTAGTGATGATCTATTGTTCCCCATCCCAAATTCACAGATTCAGATCTATAACAATCCTTCGGGATTTCCTCAGAATCCTGGGTATTAATGGGAGTATTGTGATATTGAGGCATTGTGATATTGAGGTATTGTGGGTAATGTAACATGGTGAAAAAGGGTTATCAAAAGAAGACTTAAGATTCACAACATACATTGAGAGGGTAGGGGATTGTCTCCTACCCTTTACCTTTTATTGATGAACAAGTAACAGGTGAGAATTTATTATAACATAGATTTTCTCATTTATTCCCAATCTCTTAACCAGAGACTTAATGTTCAATTACTCCAAAATTGTCACTCTCTATAGGGATAGTAATACTTAGAGTTGATTAATCATTTATTTATTCTGAAGACTAGCGATTGTTGGCTTGCTTAAATGCATCTACCATATTTCGTAACTGATGGAAGTACTGCATCATCCACTCTCGATTCAACGTTTCTTCGGTAATTTGTAGAAAAAAATTATCCATACTTAATGCAAGGACTAGATCGGCCAAGTAGGAATGATCAGAGAGACCTAGCATTTTTGACCATAAATATTTGACAGAGGCTGTAAATATCTTAGTTGTTTGTTCAAAACAAAGTTCAAATGCTCTTTGATCCCGGTGTATTCTCAATTGGCGGTTGAACAATAAATCAATGTTATGCTCTACAATTACCTCTATCAATTCGTCAATTGATGTACACAGACGTTCTTTCTCTGCGACATATTCTACGCGGTCTAAATGGTAAGACAAAAGAAAAGTAGTAAAGACTTCCAAATCAGCAAAATGATGGTAAAAGGATGATTTACTTTTATTCACAGTACGAGCAAGCCGTTCAACTTTTATTCCTAAAGGACCCTCTTTGGCAAATATATGATATTCTTCTAATACCCAGGGACGTGTATGTTAGAAATTTCTTTCATGAATAGGAGGTATCATTTAGCCTGTTCGTCAATTTGAAAAATTCCAAAGATATTGTTGTCAGGATCTAAAAAGTACCCTTGCCAACATTTACCAATTACAGCAAATTTGGGCATAGCTATCCGTCCATGATACAATAGAATCATTTCTGATGTTCGGTCAAAATCCTCTACTTGGATAGAGCAAGTAAATGCATTGGTTCCATGTTCAGTTGGAGGAGTTTTTGCCGGCCTTTTAAGCAATCCTCCATGCATACCCTGGGTAACAATTCGGTAATATTCTATAGGGATAGATTCATCTTTGGTAAATGTCCATCCAAACACTTCTCCATAAAATTGCATCGCAGTTTCTGGATCTGCAGCTTGAATTTCAAAAAAAGTAATGATATTCATATTTGGGTTAATTGTTAATGAAATAATGGCCTTCCCCTACTTACATATTTAAGTGAAAGTTAAGGATTTCCTCATTATATCAAATCACCCTGTATTATGACATCATCAAATGTTTGTCTATATTTCTTCAACATTTTAACTATTTGCCCGAGATTTGATATCCAACCATATGAAGCATTTTTATATACTATTCTTAATTCTATTGTGTCCTGCGCTATTATTTACACAATCAGAAGCAGTACGCTTTATGACTTATCCTACACTTTCACCTGATGGTAGTGAAATTGTATTTAGTTATCAGGGTGATCTTTGGAAAGTATCCAGTAATGGTGGACAGGCTTATAGGCTGACGGCCATGGAAGGAGAAGAAACGCGACCTAGAATATCTCCTGATGGTAAATGGCTGGCATTTTCTGCATCTCCCAATGGAGGAGTAGATATATACGTCATGCCCTACGCAGGGGGTGAAATACGTCAACTGACATGGCATCAAGGTTTTGACGAAGTAGAAAGTTGGTCCTGGGATTCGGAACGCATTTATTTTTGTTCCAATAGGTCCAACAGGATGTCGAGTTATGAGGTGGATGTAACAGGAGGCACTCCCAGAAGAATATTCAATCATTATTTTCATACTACCCATAATCTATATCCACACCCCGATGGGAGATTGTTTTTCAGTGAAACCTGGGAAAGTAAAAACTTTGTAAATCGCAAGGGCTATGTAGGTCCGTATAACCCGGACATACAATCATATAATCCCAGAAATGAAGAGCATGTGAAGTATACGGATTTTGAAGGGAAAGATCTTTGGGCTACGATTGACCAGGCGGGTAATGTATATTTTGTGTCTACAGAATATAATGGAGAATATAATCTGCACAAATTAGAAGAAACAGGCTCCACACGTCTTACAGATTTTACCAGCTCCATTTTCAGGCCTTCTGTAAGTGTTGACGGATCGATGATTGTATTTGAAAAAGACTATCAGTTATATATTTATGATGTAACAACAACAAAAAGCAAAGCCCTGAACATCCAGGTGCCCATATATGATCCCACTATTCAGGAGAAAGATTTTCAGGTATCGGGGAAAATCACACATTTTGATGTGTCGCCGGATAACAAAAAGCTGGCATTTGTGTCAAGAGGTGAGATATTCGTTTCAGATATTAAAGGAAAATATATACGACAGATTCCTACAGATGCAATGGGTAGAGTAGGGGAGGTTTGTTGGATGAAAGATAATCAGCGCATACTATTCAATCAGACGGTGAGTGGGTATTTAAACTGGTTTGTCATTCCCGCTGATGGATCTGGTGAAGCCCAACCGCTCACTTCAGGTCTAAAAAATAATCGAGCCTTATCTGTGAATAAGGATCGTACTCAGGCGGTATATATCAGTGGAAGGGATGAAATAAGGTTGCTGGATTTATCCAATTTTAACAGTCAGACCATTGTAACTGATGAAATATGGGCACTTAATGACAATGAGCCCTATTTCTCCCCAGATGATCAATATGTGGTCTTTACTGCCTATCGCAATTTCGAACAGGATATTTTTGCTTACCATATAGAAACCAAAGAAACCATAAACCTTACCGAAACTGCATTGACAGAAACCGCTCCATTCTGGTCACCAGACGGGAAACATCTCTATTTCACTGCCGATAGAGAGCGTCCAAATTATCCCTATGGTCCAGACGACCCCGATCTTTATCGATTACCTCTACAGAAATATGATACTCCTTATAAGTCTTCAAAGTTTGAGAAATTATTTGAAGAAGAGGAAGAAAAAGAGGATAAGGAAGAAGATGACAAGGAGGAGTCGAAAAAAGATAAAGAAGACGATGAGGAAAAAAAGATAAATGTTGAGATAGATACGGATCAATTAATTACAAGATGGGATAGGATAGGTCCAAGCTTTGGTTATCAGGGAAATCCTTTTGTCATTCAGGAGAAAGAAAAGACATATGTCTTTTTTGTATCTAATCACGATGAAGGCAAATCAGCTATGTGGAAATTGACATTTGAGGATTTTGAAAGCAGTAAGTCTGAAAAAGTAGAGGGAGTTAATGGCAGAGGATTTTTAATTAAAGGCGCTAAGGATAGTTGGTACGTATTGTCCAGTGGTAATATTCATACGTTGAATATAAGCGGGAATAAGGTAGAGAAAATAGATATCAAGCATAGATTTTCAAGAAAGTTGAAATCGGAATTTATGCAGATGTTTGATGAAGTATGGGCCAATGTGGAAGAGAATTTTTACAATGAGAATTTTCACGGGGTGGATTGGCTAGGTATGTATGATACCTATGTACAATATCTACCCTATGTTCATACGCGTGCAGAGCTAAGACAATTGATAGGAGATATGCTAGGTGAATTGAATACCTCTCATTATGGATTTTACTCTAGCGGTGAGGAGGAAGAGACCTATTACAAGTCAAGGACACTGGCTACGGGAATCATATTTGAAGATGAAAATCCATATAGCGTAAAGCGAGTTGTGAAGGAAAGTAGCGCTGATAAAGTCGAGGTTGATATTCAGCCCGGAGATGTACTTACTGCAGTAAATGGGGTATCCATAGATACCCAGAAGAATAGAGAACAATATTTTGTCGTTCCTTCTTATCAGGAAGAGATGACCCTTACTTTTCAACGTGAAAATAAAGAGCACGTTGTGCGCTTGCACCCGCTATCATATGGACAAATTAATGATCTATTGTACGATGAATGGGAAGCAAAGTGTCAGGAGTACGTAAATCAGCGAACAGAAAACCGTGTGGCATATGTTCACATGAAAAATATGGGAGGAGGCGAATTAAATAAATTTATCATCGATATGACCTCCGAAGGACATAACAAAGAGGGCGTGATTGTAGATTTAAGGTATAATACCGGAGGAAATGTTCACGATGAAGTACTGAAATTTCTTGCCCAACGTCCTTATCTCAAATGGAAGTACAGGGAAGGTGCTTTTACGCTTCAGTCAAATTTCAGTCCATCTGTAAAACCCCTTGTCTTACTGATCAATGAACAGAGTCTGAGTGATGCAGAAATGACCGCTCAGGGCTTTAAAGCATTGGAATTGGGGACAATTATCGGTATGCCTACCTATAGATGGATTATTTTTACTTCAGGAAAAAGGCTCGTTGATGGTTCATTCTATCGGCTACCTTCCTGGGGCTGCTACACATTGGATGGGCAAAATCTTGAAAAGACTGGAGTAAGTCCAGATATAGAAGTCGCGAATACTTTCAAAGACCGTATCTCTGGGAATGATCCTCAACTGGATAGAGCTATTGAAGAAGTAATGGCAAAATTGCAATAGCAAAAAGGAGTTAGATATTTCCTCATGCGAAATATCTAACTCCAATGGAAGGGATTTCCGATGTTTTTTTTATCTTAGTGAAGAAAAAATTGAACCTGCGAAAATTATGATGAAATAATCATCGTTGGTACAATAGTTGATTAATTTATTATATTCAAATAAGTTTTTTGATAAAAAAGTATTGAATCTATCTTTTTTCTCCAACAACAAACCTGTTATGGTCATTTTTGGTATCACCATTTCGCGAAGACCTTCCTTGTGGATGGGAATATGGATGTTATGTAGTTTGCAAGTAGTTGCTCAACCCTCAAGAGGTCAACGCCCTGTGGAAAGTAATCCTGAGATTATCGTTCGCACCTATCCCAATAATGTACGAATTATTCCTCCGGGCAAAGGAGATGAATACAATGAAGATTTTGTACAGATCAATCAATTTCACTTTGTGCAGTTTGCTGTCTACAACATTACTAAGAACTGGCGAGATATTCGCGCTCCGGAGATCGATGATCAGTTATGGTTGATTGAAGATCCTTATACGATTGTACAAGGATCCCCTGAGAGAGGAGCTTACTACATAGTAAAACCCTGCAATTCTCCTTTTGAAGCGCAAAATATTGCAGCCAAATACAAATCTAATGGCATCGATTGCTTTTACAATCGAGAGCTATCGAACATTTCATTCATTATACGGGCGTTTAATCGGTCTTCGTTTGAGTAAACTGTTGAGAAAAAGATTGACTACTTGGTACATTCCCATTCAAAGTATTATGACTTAGAAATTAAGATGCTAAGTACAGGGTTTGTCGATTTTCTATTTTGCATTAGAGATGTAAATACTGGTATGATCCTTCATATTGTTCATTATTGGTCAGAAAACTTCATCAATCCAAGACAACCGCTGTTCGAATCCATTATAGAGATATTCTAAGGGTGATCATCATTTATTGTTAGCGACGATCAACTTATTTGACTTTCTTATGTTGTCTTTTGTACAATCATTTCAGTTACGATATTTATTTACATGTCCTTTTCAAAACAGTCTCCTGAGATCACACTCTCTTCCACTGCTGGAAAATGGATCTTATCCTCCACCATATTAGCGTCGAGTATGGCATTCATAGACTCCACAGCTTTGAATGTCATTTTACCTTCTTTGCAAAAAGATTTGGGGGCCGAAGGGACTGATATTTTCTGGATTCTCAATTCGTATTTACTCATGCTAGCAGCATTGATTCTGGTAGGAGGATCTTTGGGAGATAAGCTGGGAAGAAAGAAAGTATTTATGATAGGTATCGTCATATTTATTCTTTCGTCCATTGCCTGTGGTCTCTCTCCTACCGTGGAATTCCTTATTATTGCCAGAGGCATACAGGGCATAGGTGGTGCACTTATGATACCAGGAAGTTTATCCATAATCTCTTCCACTTTTCATCATAAAGAAAAAGGGAAAGCTATAGGTAGCTGGTCTGCTGCTACTACTTTGGTGACGGTAGGAGGACCCATCTTGGGCGGAGCTTTGGGGGATGCGGGATTGTGGAGAGGCATATTCTTTATCAATCTGCCTTTAGGGATAGCATCATTATGTGTGTTACACTTCAAAGTACCCGAAAGTTCAGATAACAGTACAGATCGAAGTATCGACTATGCGGGAGGGATTGCTGTGGTCGTGGGGTTGGCATTGCTTACCTTCGGGTTTTTAGAAATTCCAGAACTGGGATGGCAAGACTGGCGAGTTATTGTGTCTTTAATATTGGGTATTCTTGCCTTAGTCATTTTCATACGGATAGAACTGCGAATAGCCAATCCTATGATCCCTCTACATTTATTTAATAATCGTACATTCACGGGCTCAAATCTACTGACCTTTTTCTTATACGGTGCACTCACAGTCGTCATGCTTTTTGTATCTCTGAACATGATCCAAATTCAGGGCTACAAGCAGGTTCAGGCTGGTATGACATTTATTCCTTTTACCATTCTTATGGCTACTTTGGCAAGGAGGGTAGGAGGTTTGGTTGATACATATGGGCCTAAGTGGTTGTTGGTGATTGGACCATTTATCACCGGGGTAGGATTTCTCTGGTTTGCGCAAATTGGCCTTACTGCTGGATTTGAGGATTTTTGGACAACCTTTCTCCCCGGAATTGTCATTTTTGGTTTGGGAATGTCCTTGACCGTTGTACCCCTCACTACCACTGTAATGGGATCGGTGAAAGATCGATATGCAGGAACAGCTTCAGGTGTCAATAATTCCATGACGAGAACTTCAGGTGTGTTTGCGAATGCGATGATTGGAGCACTGGCAGTAGTGCTTTTTTCTAATTTCCTCAAAGAACCTTTGATGTCTCTAAACTTGTCTGATAGCGTTTCAACTGCTGTTCTTGAACAATCTGCTAATCTTGGCGAAGCTCAAGTGCCGGAAATCGTTCCTGAAGGATCTCAAGTACAAGTAAAAGAGCTTTTTCGACAATCATTCATTTCTATGTTCGACCAAATCACATATATAGGTACTGGTTTGGCCTGGATTTCTGCGATCTTTGCTTTTTTCCTGATCGATAATAAGGCTGTGAAAGAGGAATAACTTCTGGGATTTGGATTAGAGCATCCTATTCTTCAAGTTATCAGGATTGTTTGATTCACTGTCTGTTACACTACGTAAGTTATTGTCTAACCCCAGGCATCGATGTAATACAGATTCTGCCAATATTTGAGTAGAAGCATACATGGGTAAGAGAACTTCCTCTTGGGAAATAAATAATGGTAACTCGGTACATCCTAAAATTCAGCTTCTCCAGTGTATTGTGCTTCAAAAATAGCTAACGTAGATCCTAAGGCTACGCCTTGTTGGATCAACTTCTGTTGTACGTTATGTACTTCCGCACTTTCTATGTCGAGATCACTTCTAAAAGTAGTTTCCCCCGAGCAAGAACCTATTTCTTTCCCATCTGCATGGTCATAGCTATGAATAAAACCATGTTCAATGGCATCTTTATTAATCGATCGTCTGATCATTCAGCCAGCTAAGCATCTCCTCATTGGCTATTTGAATTTCTGGCGTAGAAATATCTGGATTATCCCTATGATCTTTCAATCCATATCTACGGATTTTATTGCGTAAATAGGCACCACATAGGTGATATCCTACAGCATGAGGCATGTCTCTTAAGGTCAGCAAAATATCTTTATATATTATAGGATCTATATGACGATCATTTTTGGGCGGCCATCCAGGTTCAATAGGTGCCACCCATTGCGCATTATCTGCAAGGAGTACAGGTTTATCCACTAATTTAGCCCAATATCCCAGGCGTTCTTGCACTTTTTCAGCATTACCGAAACATTGAAATGATAATACATCTACATAGGGTAGTGCTGCGTTGACAACTTCTTCTGGCAATAGGTGATTGGCTTCGTATCTGTCTCCTAGAATCAGATGATTGGGGTCATATCTGCGAATGGATTCAGCGATTACGCGGTAATAAGTACTTGCAAGGTCAGATAATTCCTTTTTTCCTGTAGGAGTCTTTAGCATATCTGGGTCGAAAAGGGGTGCTTTCCATGCTGTCAAGCCATTATTGTGAACCCAGGTAGGACAGTCAGTGAAAAAATAACCGATAAGTTTAGGGTCATCTTTCATTCTTGCACACTGATCGCGTGCTACGTAATCACACCATTCTGCAAAACCTGTAGACCGAATATCGGGAAGGCGGGTTTCGATTTCCCATTGATGAGATTCAATAAAGGGGAGTAAATGACAGTAGGGCATATCCAACCATTGATATTCTTCAAAAGTAAAACTCCTTGAATGACGATGATTTTGATCGTTGATCGTAACGACCTCTTGATTCCAGCCTAGCGTATTGAAACCCCAGGAAGAGAAATCTTTTTTTACAGATGCCAACCATTTTCGCATACTGTTGTCGTATGTTTTCTCCCATACATCCAGACTATCGGTATATCGAAGTGTAGCAGGGTCTACATGATTGATGCCTATCGACCAGAATAATTGACTATCAGGTGTGAGCAACCACCAACGATTTTTGATTTTGGAAACCCTAAAGAATCCTTTTGTCTGGATTTTTTCAGAAAGAAGATTCGGATAAGTATAATTCATCACTCCCAATCCAGCAGAGGTTAACATCGTCTTCTGAATAAAATTCCTGCGTTTCATAACAATTTACTGGTGATTAAGCGAAGGCTATATTATGTTGCAATCCTTCTCATTCAATGTTTTTTAACTATTCATCTTGTTTATGGCTACTGATCATATGATTCAGATAGGTTGAGATTTCCGTTTCATACCCCTGCTTTTGCAAGACATAACGATGATTGGTAGCAGAGTCGTTATCAATCCATCTACAACCTTTTTTACTGTGAAAGTCAAGATAACCATTTTCATATACAGTGAAATACTTTTGAGGGTGTTCAACTGCAAAATAGACAGCCATTAAATCCCAACTGGGTCTTTGATCATTTAGAGTCTTTTTTTCAACATTCCAAAGCCAATCTCTGTAAGCTGTCCTAACGATATTGCCTCTTGGGGTATGAATGAGTGATTTGCCAGTCAATATATCTCCTCCTGCATCAATAAAATATGTTGGCCTGGGAAAATGAGTTACTAAATATTGGGTGTACTCTACTGTTCCATTGAAAAAGAAATTCCAATCTTTTACATAATAATCTCCATCATGTTTGGCATTTAGGGTTCCTAGAGCAATCCATTTATCAATCTTCCTATTGACTAATTCAACCCCTGATAACTCCGAGATGGAATCAGGTTTAGAAACTAGTAAGTCAAATAAGCCTTTGGTATGACCTATGGTTAAGTAAATTACACTATTGTCTTCCGCTTGAGATAAAATTGTTCTGTTTAATATGGTTTGATCTGTAACATCTGTATTTTTGATATATCTATTCTGATACGCAGCAGTATCCTTTGAAAGTTTTTCTGCTTGCATTTTATCAACGGGATCACCTACCGATTGGTCATAATTAGCGCCTATGGGAATAGCATCATTGCCATAATATCTATTAATGGCATCAATAATCCCTGTTCCATAAGGTACGGTACCAGAGCTATATATTATCCCAAGTATGTTTGCTTTTCCCTGATTGGCATACTCATTGAGCATAGCTAAAGCCCCTACGTCGTCACAATCTGAGCCCATGTCTGTATCTAGTATGATTTTTATGGGATTCTGTGTTGAAGCATTCTTTTCATCTAAAGAAAATAATAAGATTATTGCTGCAAGGAGTAGGTATTCTTTCATATGAGTTGGCATTAAAATATGCTAATCGTTGTATATTCAATACTAATTTATCAGCTCTCACTCTCAAAACATAAAAAAAGAGGCTACCAAATTTGGCAGCCTCCCACAAATATGTGGATCGTAGGGTTTGCTAGAAAAAGGGTATCACTGCCTCATCTCCTTTGTTTTCCACTAATACTTTATTCATGTTAACATCAATGGTGATCGTCAAGGTACTTTCATCGTTAACAAAATCATCCATTTGACTGTCTCTGGGTATAAAGTTTGGAATTCGAGGATTCAGAAATGCATCTGTTTCCAATACGTTCTCATTATTGAGCAGCTCGATTTGTGAGACAGGGAATTTAATACCCAGGTCAAGAACTCGTCTACCTTCTGCAAAAAAAACTTCCTGACGCATAAGATAGAGTATTTCCAGAAGTTCATCTACAGAAGCAGCTCCATTGATGTCCTCTTCTGTTACGCTTGTTCCAGATACGGTTGGAGCAGTGATATCGCCAGCCTGTCTATCCAGAATTAACCCTTCAATGGCATCTTCATCCGGACTTGGTTTCACAACATAATCGCTGGTCAAGGGATAGTCCATTCTATTACCTCCATCGCGATCTTCGCGAGAATCATCGAAAGTAGCTACGGGACGAAATGCAATTACCTCATTCAGCAGACTAGTCAAAGTAGCCTGAGCTTCAGATAGTTGGTTGTCAGCTAGTTGTGCCTCTGCCAGAATAAAATATGCTTCTTCAGCTTTCAAAAGCGCAACAGGTTTTTGTTCTGTAGTAGCATTGGAAATGCTGAAATATTTGGGATCGAGGAAGTCCAGACGGGGTAGGGGAGCGAATTCATCCCTTTCTGAGTCAAATATAAAGAACTGCATGTCATTTCTGATACCATTGATACCATCGAATGCTACATTCTCTAAGGCAACATTATCAGCATTAATCACAGTACTAGCGAAATTGACAGCTTCCGTTTGATTGCCTACATGATAATGTGCTCTTGCTAGAGCTAACTGGAAAATTACTTCGCGTTCTGGGTTGGAAGAAATATTCAATGCAGACTCAAAATCTGCAATAGCCAGATTGATCAATTGATTGGATGAAACAATGGGTCCATTTGCCGATGCGGGGAGTCCTACAAAGTATTCTCCCATAAGTAGATAAGCGATGCCCCTTAGGTAGGTCATTTCTGCTACTTGATCTTGTGTGCTATTGGCATCATTGGGAATTACTTCGTTGATACCAAATTCTGCCATTTCTCTCAATCGCTGCAAAGGAGCCTGCATGTTGTCCACATCCACATCTATAAACTCGATCTGTGGAATATCAAATACTTTGTTGCTGAGTGTTCGGTTATTAAAATAGTTATCGGATGTCAGTTCGCCAAGTACTATCGTCTGATTAAGTACTAATGCAAGCTGTCGTTTCATGCCATTTAACCAGGGTGCAGTAGCATTGGGGTTATTGACATAGACCTCATCAGTTACGTTAGGGTTGACGACTTCCGTAGGATCGATAAAATCACAACTCGCAAGAGTCAATAATAGGATAAATATTAATCTATATTTTTTCATGATAGTGATTGTTAAAAGGAAATTTTGATAGAACCAATAAATTGTCTGGGAGCAGATGAAACAGAATAGTTGATACCACCTGTACTGGCAGTGCCTTGTCCCTGTCTACCTCCTGCCTGTGTAGCTTCAGGATCAAAGCTGGAAGAGGCAAAGTTAATGGGATTGATAGCGTTGAAACCAATAGACAATGATCTGATTTTTTCTCCCAACATCCCTTGAGGAAATTCATATCTGGCACCAATCGTTCTTATTTTAAGGAAATTCGTTTCCTCCACAAATCTATCTGTGAAGTTCAACCAGTTGCCGGTGCCATTTTCGTCAATCTCAGCCTGAGGTATTCCCTCATTATCCACTCCATAGCGAAATCTAAATTGTCTGTCGAAGGAATGAGCAAAAGCCCCCGTCTGATAATCTGCATTGGCAAACAAAGAAAAGTCTTTATATCTCGCATTCAATCCCAGGCTTCCAAAAGTTTCTGGTAAAGTACTGCCTAGGAACGATTGGGCCGTAGTATTGATCATGATTCCTTCATCGGAGAATTCTCCTAGATTTCCTCGGATAAACCCAACAGGTTGTCCTTCTTCTACTACGGTCTGTACCGTTCTTCCACTAAAGCCATTGATGTTAAATACAGGTGCACCACCAGAATCAGTTACTTCATTGTCTAGCGTATTAAAGGAGCCTCTTACAGAAATATTCCAATCTGAATTGCTGATCAACACGATATTAGTAGACAGTTCCCATCCCTTATTTTCGATGGTCCCTACATTGCTCAGCTGTGCTACGGTCTGACCTGATGAGGGTGCAAGAGGAACAAAGAACAAAGCATCTTGTGTTTCAGAGAAATAGTAATTTATTCCCAGTGATATACGATCATTTAACAGTGCCAGGTCAGCACCTACTTCAAAGGTATTTACTTTTTCAGGTTCCAAATCATCATTACCAGGTTGGCCAAATGTTGCTGATTGCTCACCCAGAAATCCCTGGAAACTGATCGTTCTTTGATTGGCAAATGGGGTAGGGAAGTTACCCGCTACGCCATAGTTTGCTCTAATCCTCGCATAGGTGATAAATCCCTTACCATCTTCATTGTTCATAAAAGGTTCATCACTAATAACATAAGATACCCCCACTTTGGGAAAGAAAACGGTGCCAATATTATCACCAAAGGCAGAGTTTCTATCACCTCTGATACCAAATTCTACAAAATATCGATTTTTAAATCCGATATTCTCCTGAAAGTATACTCCATAGTTTGCCACCGTGATTTGCGCTTCATCACTTACAAGTGTAGCTGCACCCGCAATGGTCTGAGCCCCGTCTCGGATATCGAGTCCCGTATATTCAATTTGTTGGTCGTCGTTTCTGAATATCTGACCTCCCAGGGTTGATAGGAATGAGAAATTACCGATTTGTAGATCATACTGTGTATTCAATTCCAGGGTAAGGCCTAAGAATTTTCTGTCAAAATTCTGGATACTGCCTTCCGTTGAAGTCTGATTATCCAGAGGTGTTGCACGTGTAAAATTGAGATACTCATTCGTTACAATTCCCGTTTCTCTTTGAACGCGGTAATCTAATCCCATGGTAGCCTTTACTACCCATTCCTCAATAGGTCTATATTCTAATATTTGGGAAGTCTGAAAACGATTGATGTTAGTAGTATTATCCTGAAGTCTTTCTGCACCTGAAACATAATCTTTCATTACTTGAAAATCTGAATCAGATAGGTCATCTATTTTATTGTCAAACCCTGGGCCCGTAAATAGTGAAGCACCTCCTTCGGCAAACCAAAAGCCTGTAAATCCACCTGCATTACCGTTCCTCACTCTACTAAACTGATTGCGAGCATACCCAAACGAACTATTGAGTTGTAAGTCATCAGTGATGCTGGCCCTCATAGACGTACGAAGATCGTAGCGCGTGTTTTCATTTTGATCATGAATTCTCGCACCCGTATTGTTGCTGATAAATCCACCAAAGCTAAATCCCACTTTTTCGTTTCCACCGTTGACATTCACATCATAGCGCTGAATGAATCCAGTTTTAAAGAACAAGTCCTTGGTTCTTTCAAAAAAGTAAAAGTCCGTAGTAGCCGTTTCAGCACCGAGAGATGCTTCAAGAGAGATTTGTGTTTCACCTACTCCTCCTTTTTTGGTGAAAATTTGAAGAACGCCATTTCCCGCATCCGATCCATAGAGCGTAGTGGCAGCCCCTCCATTGATAAACTCTACGCGTTCGATATTACTTAAAGGTATATCTGCCAAAGCACTGGTTGCAACTCCCTGGTGCCTGTTTCCAGACAAGTTGAGTCCCAAAGCAGATAAAGTGTTTAAATTGTCGACTCTTACCCCGTCTACATAGATGATAGGAGTAGCATTTCTCACAAGAGATACAATACCTCTAGTCTGAGCGAGTGTCGTTGCGCCAGGTTGACCTGCTGTCAGATTTATCTGAAAATTAGGTATTTCAGACTGCAACAGTTGATCAATACGATTGGTGCCCAACTTATCTAATTCATCAACATCTACGGTTGAGATATTGGTTGATACTCTACGCTTTTCAACATCAATACCCTGTCCTGTAATGACTACCCCATCCAATATAAAGATATCGGGATTGAGGGTAATAGTCAGATCGTTTGTCGCATCAGTAATGTCTATTGTCTTAGTGAGAAATCCCAGGTATTTTACAGTAATGGTAAAATTGGTTTGATCATAATTGAGCGTAAATGCTCCATTTTCATCTGCTATAGCTCCGATGTCAGTACCTGATATGACTACAGTAGCCCCAGGTAAGGGATCTCCCGTCTCTCCGTCGATAACTGTACCGGATACAGATATGGGAAGTACATCTACTTCGATATCAATATCAGGGTCAGCTGTAAGGGTATAAGGCCTTATTCCTGTTAACAACAGAAATAATATCAAATACCTCCATACATTGTTAAGCATAATCTTATTCATGTGGTTTGGTTAATTAGGTATTACTACGGCGAGTAATATCTATAACTAAGATTATGCTAGTATTATACAAGATTGACTAACTGTTAATGATTTAACAATTATTTGTTATGTAGGATTTATCAATATATAATTTTTGTGTGAAGTATATATTATTTTTTGCGAAAATACTCGATTCCTTACTTTAGGGCTGTTTCTGAATTAGGAAATGATTAACATACAGGTCATATTGACTTCGTCAACAAACAAAAAATCTTAAAATCCATACTTGACGGTATTGCCAGTATTAATCCCATTTCCTATGAAACTACATAAAGACATAAAAGCTTTTGCTGCAGTACTGATGATATTTTTCGGTCAGAATGTAAATGCACAAAATGAAACAACAGAGGGAACTCCCAACTATCTGTCGGTTGTAAAACAATACGCTGACAAAATGATAAAGGATGGCCGAGACAATTATGGTGATGAACAAACGCCTTTGTTTGCTTCAGTATTAAACCGCAAGACATTGAAACTCGATGAAGCGCTGGAATCGATTGAAATCCCAGGTGTTAGAGAAAGTGATCGTGCAATAACAGGGGCTAATATGATTCATGATATAGATCTATATCAGATTTTGGATCAGCTCACTACCATAACTGAGGAAAGAAAATATGCAAATGAAGCAGATAAAGCTCTTGAATATTTTTTAACTAACTGCCAAACAAATCAATTACAGGTGGACCATCTTTTATGTATCAATTATTGAAACTGCATAACATGCTTGCCAATTAAACTTTCAGAGATTGGAATGGGAAGTATACGATTCTGCGTACACTTCCCAATCAGATGTTGTATAATGATAACTGCAGAGGGAAATCCGCTTTCATGTACAAATCACGGATACTTTGGCTGCAATCCATCCTCCATTTTTTCTCCTTTCAAGTGTTCATTTAGGAAAGCCAATACCGCCCCGTAGCCTTCTATTTGATTGTCTTTTTTTACAAATCCATGACCCTCATCCTCGAATAATACATATTCTACAGGCACACCGTTATTTCTTACTGCTTCTACAATTTCGTCTGATTCTACCTTTAGCACACGAGGGTCTTGAGCCCCTTGTAATACGATTAGCGGTTTGGTAACATTTTTAGCGTGAAACAACGGAGATATGTTATATAACCTAACAGAATCATCTGTATAAGGATCACCCATTTCATCATATAAAGCATCCTTAAAGGATTCCCACCAAGGAGGAATACTTTTGAGTGTTCTGATCCAGTTTGTTACACCAAATATATTTACTCCCACATCAAATTCCTCTGGCTGAAATGCAAGGGCTGCCATCACCATATATCCCCCATAAGACCCACCAATGATCCCTAACTTTTCAGGATCAATCCCTGCTTGTTCTTTTAGCCAATTTTTACCTTCTACACAGTCTCTTAAATCTTTGTCACCATGATTTTGATTGTCCATTTTGAAAAAAGTCTTCCCATAACCACTACTCCCACGATTATTGACAGCAAGCACCGCATATCCATGATTGACCAAATATTGTATCAATGGAAAATAAGATTGTCGAGACTGACCACCAGGTCCACCGTGTACCCATACCAAGGCGGGCACTGGATTTTCGGGTGATGCCTGATGAGGCATATAATAAATCGAGGGAATTTCTAATCCATCAAATGAAGGAAACCGGATCACATCGGCTGTAACGAGATCATTGCGATTGATTTCAGGATTTAATACGTCTGTTAATTTATCGTATTCTTTACTTTTTAGATCATATATATACAAATCAGATGGACTACTTGAGCTTCCTACATAAAATGTCATCATTTCTTCATCACGAGAAACATTTACATTGGTGATGTCTCCATTATCAAATGAAGGGAAATCCACTTCTTTTCCATCCTTTAAATTCAATACTTGTAATACATTTTTAGCATCTTCATTGATCAGTGAAATTCTGTAGGTACCCCCATGTGAAAAATAGGCATAAGCCACATCCCAGTCAGCTTCCAGTACAGTAGATTTATCCTTGGTCTCCAGGTTATATTGGATCAGATGGGCATATTCAGAACCTTCGTCTGTCAGATAATACAAGTTTTCACTGTCTGGACCAAAATCTGAAGGAAAATTTGCTGAAACACGCTCGTTCACTTTCTCCATAGATTGATCGGCAAAATGATATAAGAATAAGTCTGTATCATTTGCATTTACTGGTTTTATCAATGCCATATATGACTTATCCCTTGAGATACCCCCAAATGTATACCCTTCATCATTTTTATAAAGGAGTGTGGATTCATAAGAAGTAAGGTCCATCTCGTAGACATCAGTGATTTTGGGATCTCGTTGATTATAGCCATAAAAAAAGCTGTTGCCATCATGTGCCCATCCATAGAATACTGCCCTTGCTCCTTTATCTGGTGTAAGTTCATTGACTGTTCCATCTGTCTCTCTTACAAATAAATGGAATATCTCATTTCCATTATCGTCCATGCGGAAGAGGATACGATCATCTTTTGGAAAATAGGAAACGCCAAAGATGGAAGAACTATCTGATTCAGTAACAGTATTATATTCCCCACCTTCTACAGAAATTGTATAAAGATTAAAGATACCAGAACGATCGCTGGTGATGAGCACCTGAGATTTATCTTGTGAAAAACTTCCTCCCAATACTCTTTCATTGTCCATGAATTGCTCAATCGTATACTGAGCCACTTCTTGAGGTGTACTTTGATAAGAATCTGTTTGATTTCCCTGATTGCAACTCCATAACAAGATGACCAGAAGGAAAATAGATAAAGATTTCATGAGTTTGAGGTTAGATATATTACAAATAGGAAAGGGTTTGGACTAGTATTTGTTTATAAGGTAAAAAAATTACCTGTATTTCACATTGGGGAATCAATCACTGTATGTAATTAATCTTGGAAATGATATATTTTATCCACAAACTAATTTTCTAACCATGATTAACATACTAGTACGTGAGGTGGTAGGTATATAAGTGTGGGTTAAAAAATTATATGTAGGAAATAATAAAGACGAGTCATATTGTAGGATGACTCGTCTGAAAGATGTATATAATACTAATTATTGCTGTAATACTAATTCAGGTTTAGGTTCAAACTCAACATCAGTATCAGTCAAATACTTTGATGGTTCTGATTCGCTCAGCCATTTTTCTACGTCTAATTCTCCAGCCGAATTAACGATCAGATCTGGAGTAAATGCATAAGAAGACAATTCTTCTTTTTTCGACACTCCTGATAGCGTAAGAATGGTTCTATAACCTACCTGAATGCCTCCCAGAATATCTGTATCCATTGTGTCACCAATAATTGTCGTGTTAGCTGTGCTCAAATTGAGTTTTTTTCTAGCGACACGCATCATAATAGGGCTTGGTTTGCCTACAGAGAAAGCTTGAATCCCGGTAGCTTCTTCCAGCATGGAAACTACTGCGCGTATTCCCAGGTTATTCCAACCCTTTTTCTTGGGAGAGGGGTCCAGATTGGTTGCAATTAACTTTGCCCCTCCCAATATCATATCTACAGCATGATTAACCATTTCAAGGGTAAAATTTCGCCCTTCTCCAACTACTACGAAATCAGGTTCTTTGGTTACTAGCGAATAACCATTTTCATGTAAGCTGGTTAAGAATCCATACACGACCCTGTGGATGATGCGTTACTCCGGAGGAGTTTCATATTCATTTTATTTAAGGGCAATAATTAAGAATAATAAATTAATTGAGAAATGTGCTTACAATCCAGGAAGTGTAAATAATCCCCATCCCTAAAAACACCCAACCCAGCCATTTTTTCTTAATTACTTTCAACCAAAGGTATACCCCTGTGGTGGCAAAGATTAGTAGAGAAAAACTAGCCAGGTCCATCATGAATAAATACACATCATACCAGAATCCCCCTCCATATCCATGCATTCGGTGGATGACACTTAGCATCTCATAGGTAGTCTGAGGGCGTGTCTCAAGGGTAAGGTTTTGATCCAGATGGGAGACTTTCACCAAATTAAATACACGCGGAGTAGCTATTTCTATGTGTGTGCTTCCTTCTTCCGGGTGGCCAATCCAATCAATCTTTCCCGTCAGCTTCAATTCTTTTTTAGCCCAATTCGCTAATTCCCGATCGGTATTGAATTCAGGTATACTCACAGAATGAGTTTCAACGACGGGCTCCTCATGATCTTTGCTAAACCAATTGTAATAACCCAGTAAATGTCCTGTGATAAAAAACAGTAGCAGAAATACTCCCGCCAATGTGGCGGTATAAAAATGAATGGTCCTGAATATCTGATAGAGGTTCATTTTCTTAGCCATATGAAAACGATAAAGATGATGGAAACAATACCGGCAGTCCACAATAGTCGGTCTTCGATGTCAGGGCGTTTTTTCTTTCTAAGCCATAGTATGATTCCCGTCACCACCCAGAAGATCATAGAATATACGGTCAAATCCTGATAGTATTTCCAGGTATTCACCCACCATGGCGCATTGGGAATATCTTCTCCCAGAAAATGAAGGATTTTCATCAAATTGGCTGTAGATTCAGCTTTTTCTTCAACTAACACCTTTCCCCCTGAGTCCACGGTAATATCCAATCTTTTTCCAGGTCTTGATAATACAATAACTGCTTGCGAAGAATCACGATAGGAATCCCAAGGCAAAAACCATCCGAATAGATCGAGGGAATCTTTGAGTTCTTCTGAAAAGGCCTCAAGATCATCATGGAGAGGAATATCGACCGTAGTTTCCCATAGCTGATCTTGAAGTAAAGGCGTAGCGGGAAGAAAATGATGGTTGAAATCCAGAGAAGAAAGGCTAAATATTATGAGATAGGGTAGGCAGAATAAGCCCAGGTATATATGTATTTGGAGTAGGGTACGCCAGGTGAGCTTCATAAGCTAATCTTGATTACAAACGTGCAATTATTTGGATGAAATATACTAAATCTTGGTATTGGATCATATCCGTTGGAATGTGTAACCAGAGTAGGGGAGAGGTATGGTTAGCCCATCCACTTACCCCATACATAGTTATCAGCCCCCGCGGCCCTTACCCCAGGTCTTGCACTTCCGGTACTTGTTACTTCTATGGATACTTCACATAAAGTCTGCATGCCGTAATCTCCTCGTATGGATATAATATATTCAATAGACTTGAGTCTCAAGGTTCTGGCATGGGTTTGCGTTACTGTTGTCAAATGAATTTGCTTACCAGCGGATGTAGCTTGATCTCTGAGTTCTCTCAAAAACTTCTCAATTCCCTGTGCCTGAAGGGAGAGATTCACTGAGCGGGGAGCTAGTCGTATACCTTCTCCACTTTCTGCACCTATACCTGCGCCTTGGCTATGGGCTCTATGCCAGCCTCTAATCTGGGAAATGCCATAATTAGAGGCAGAGACCATAGCTTTTTCCAGGCCTTGTCTCGCTTGAGAAGGACCTAGCCAACTTTTGATAACGATTCTTGGATCTCCTGTAGTAAATCTTTCAACGGAGTATACACCTTGAGGGCGAACGATAGCAGACATGGCGAAACACAATTAAGTACGTTGAAGAATATGTAATTAGTAATTCAAGGTTTAAGATAATTTTTTTCTCCCAAAAGTCATATTTAGTCAAGATTATTCTACTTCTGTAAGAGATAATCATGTATATTCTGAAAATCAAACAAACTTTTCTAAATCCTGATCAATCGTATTACAATAAGAAGAGTCTTTAGCTTCATTTGAAAGAATAGAATAACGTTTCCATTTATGGGAAACATAATCAAATACAAAACCTTCTAGTACTTCATAAGTCTGGCATAATTCTGTTATTTTTTTGAAATCTTTCTTGAAGCCCTGAGTGGCAGATATTTCAATAATCACTACGAATTTGCGAGTTTCTTCGTCATAGAGTAGAATATCGGGAGTCGGGCTGGTTTGACTTTCGTCAATCATCGTTTCTGGGAAGGGTTCATATAAAATTTCTTTTTTAAGATACAGATCACTCAAGTGATAAATAAGCTTTCTGATCACTCGCTGATGTTCTTTTGGGGCGTTTACTCCCATCTGCATAGGTATTGTCAGCATTTTACCTTTTAAACTTTTGTGATTCTTTAATTTAACACTCGTCAAGGCGAATTGCAATATTATTTTTAGAACTAGATTCAATTCATGCCTAAGACTTTCATTCGAATATAAAAGAATCTGATGAGTTGCTATTTGGTGAAGTAACTCATGTGTTTTTCTTCCCCAGAATATACTGATCCAGATATTTGTGTCAAACACAAAGTTATTCATCTATCCCTCTTGCTACAAGAACCTCCTTAACAATTAACTCCATATCTACAGGTACAGAATTCGTTTGTAACTGGTCTATTGCATCAGCAAGGCGTTGTTGTTCTTGTTTACGAAGTGCTTGTAAGAGTGCTTTTTGTTCACGTTGAGGCCAAGCTTGGATCAATGTTATTATTTCCTTAACGGTTGTTGTTATACCTCTTTTTTAAGTAATTATACGGATTATATCTCATATTTGATCTACGAATGAAGGATTCTTCTGTATCCTGCAGTTAT
>CAZZEC010000049.1:0-36471 GCA_964652565.1 uncultured Bacteroidia bacterium | reverse complement strand
CTTTGAGGTATACAAACTCTTATATTAAAAAGCAAGCCTCACTCCGGTGGGGCTTTTTCATGTATATCTATTCTGGTTTTGACGTCGTGCAGGAAGGTGTTGAGTTTGTCGAGAACACATACTGTTAGGAACAATGACCCCAACATGCAATGATCCTTTACTCCAACAGTATTGATTATATTCAATCAATACACTCGATGATTTATTTAGTATTGAGGATATTCTTATCTAATAAAGGAAAAAGAAAAATGCGTAACTTTTCATAAAGTTCAATATACATGTCCACTGATCCTATATCGAAGTCCCCTGAAGTTGTACCTCACTATCATTCTTTAAACATAGATAAGATTTCCGAACTACTACATGTCGATCTACAAACGGGTTTACATAAGCGTGAAGCGGCTTCTCGATTAAAGAAATATGGGCACAATCAACTCGACCAGAAAAAAGGGAAGTCTCTCTTTAAAATATTGATACAACAGTTTATCGATCCCATTGTAGGGATATTATTTGGCGCTGCGATATTGGCCTTCGCCTTTGGACAAATCCTGGAGGGGATCGCGGTAGGGATCGTGATTATCATCAACAGCCTGATTGGGTTTTTTATGGAATGGCAAGCATCTATATCCATGACGAAGTTAACACAAATGAGCCATGCGATGGCCAGTGTCTATAGAGAAGGAAAACGGACTCGCATCGATTCAACCTATATCGTTCCGGGCGATGTCATGCACCTGGAAGCAGGGGATCTTGTTACTGCTGATGCCAGAATCATCGAACATCACAATTTGTCTGTCAAGGAATCAGCATTAACAGGTGAGTCCTTGCCCGTAGACAAATATGCAGATGAAATTCCCGAAAACACGATCCTGGCCGAACGCAGGAATATGGTGCATAGTGGGACAGTTGTATTGAGGGGCAATGCCAGGGCTATTGTCACTGCAACAGGTAATCATACGGAGCTGGGAAATATATCCAAGCTGGCGGAGGAAGCAGAAAAAGTGATTACTCCGCTGGATAAACGACTAGCTAAGCTGAGTAAAAAGCTCATCTTTCTTACCTTAGGGCTGACTATTTTGATATTAGGGATGGGAATCTTACAAGGGAAGGAATGGCTACTGATGATAGAAACTGCTGTAGCTCTGGCGGTGGCAGCTATTCCAGAAGGGTTACCCGTTATTTCTACCATATCGTTAGCCAGAGGTATGCTCAGGCTGGCAGAAGAACATGTCATCGTAAAATCTCTTTCATCTGTTCAGACACTGGGCGAAGCCAATATCATCCTGACTGATAAAACAGGCACGATTACTGAGAATAATATGTTTGTGGATTCATTCATCTTTGACCAGAACATCATCCCGTTAAAAGAAATACTGAATAAATCATCTGCATCACACAATGCTCATCCGGATTGGGAATTGATTACAAAAGTGGGCGTACTGTGTAATAATGGTGTATTTGATCCTAAGCAAGAAAAAAATAATAGTGGTGATCCACTGGAAATTGCGCTCTTAAGGATGGCGCATGAAGCAGGGTGGGATCTGGCAAAAGTTGAACGGGAACATGATCGAATAGCTGAAATACCCTTTGATTCAAACATTAAAATGATGGCTACCGTCAATAGACATGAGTCGGGGTATATCATTTGCGTGAAAGGTGCTACGATGTCAGTATTAGAACGTTGTACGAGGGTACAACTGGATGGAGAAATACAAGGGACCCAAAGCGATGATGCGGATAGATGGAGTGATACTGTGGACCAATTAGCCAAAAAAGGTCTGCGAGTACTAAGTTTTGCATATAAGCATATTGATACTTCCCCTGATGATGAAGACTTTATACACGATTTGACATTTCTTGGGTTGGTGGGCTTCATCGATCCAGTCAGAGGGGATGTAAGAGAGGCTGTTGAAACATGTAAAAGGGCAGGTATAAAGGTCGTTATGATTACGGGTGATCATCCTGAAACGGCTTCAAGTATTGCACAGGCTGCAGGATTAGTGGAAGATGGAATATCTGTTCAAAGTGTTCACGGCAAAGACCTGGTGGATATACATGGTGATACCATCAATGCCTCACAAAAAGAGGACTTATTAAAAGCAAATGTATTTTCCAGGGTAAATCCTGAACAAAAGTTGGAGTTAGTTACCTTTTTTCAGGAAAACGGATATATAGCGGGGATGACGGGTGATGGGGTTAATGATGCGCCTGCATTGAAAAAAGCAGATATTGGTATTGCCATGGGACAAAGAGGAACGGAAGCTGCCAAGGAAGTGGCGGATATCATTCTCAAAGATGATGCCTTTCCATCCATTGTAACTGCTATAAGACAAGGGAGAATCATCTTCGAAAATATCAGAAAGTTCGTGGTATATTTGCTATCCTGTAACTTGAGTGAAATTATTGTTGTGGCAATCGCATCTTTACTCAATATGCCACTTCCCCTATTGCCCTTACAGATCCTTTTCCTCAATATGGTAACAGATGTATTTCCCGCATTGGCTTTAGGGTTAGATGAAGGAGAGAAGAATATTATGGATAAGCCTCCCCGAGATTCCAGGGAGCCAATCATCACTGTCAAGCATTGGTGGGCCATCATTACCTATGCGTTGGGAATTAGCATCGCTGTGTTAGGAATAGAGCAATACAGCCTGACAGTCCTCAAACTTGAGGGACAGATAGTGAATAATGTGACATTTTACACGCTGATATTAGCCCAACTGTTCAACGTCTTCAATCTTCCAGGACGCGAAGTCTCATTTCTTCGAAATGAGGTTACAAGAAATGTATTTGTATGGCTGGCTATCATATTATGTGTATTGATAACTGTCATCGTATATTACATACCAGTAGCCCGTGAAGCGCTTTCTCTCACAACTGTTCATCCCGAACAGCTCATACTAGTGTTTGGATTCAGCCTGATTCCCTTAGTGATTGTACAGATCTTAAAACGCGTAATTAAAGTTGTAGATTGAAAAGTAAATCAACATACTTTATTTATAAATCTAGATTTTTTTCGGGGGTAGACTTTAAGTCCTACCCCGGATGTCTACGCCTTTGCAAACTGCTTAATAAGGTCTCTGGCGATAACCATTTTCTGAATTTCCGTAGTACCTTCATAGATCTGAGTGATCTTAGCATCTCTTAGGAGTCTTTCTACGTGATATTCCTTTACATACCCATTTCCCCCATGTATTTGTATAGCCTCATCAGCACACATCATAGCTACCCTGGAAGCATACATTTTTGCCATGGCCGCCGACTTCACATAATCCCTACCCATATCCTTGTCCAGGGCTGCTTTTAGGGTAAGCCATCTGGCAGCTTCTACCTCTGTAGCCATCTCAGCCAGCTTGAATTGGATAGCCTGATGATTCATGATCTCCGTTCCAAATGACTTACGGATTTTGGCATATTCAATAGAGCGTTCCAACGCACCCGTAGCAATGCCTAGTGCCTGTGACGCAATACCAATTCTCCCCCCATTCAACACTTTCATGGCTATTCGAAACCCCTCACCATCTTCTCCTAAGCGATTTTCTTTGGGAATATGGATATCATTGAAATTTAATGAGTGCGTATCAGAGCCTCTAATGCCCATTTTGTTTTCTTTGGGACCAAGTTCAAATCCGTCCATGTCTCTTTCCACAATGAGGCAATTGATCCCTTTATGCTTTTTAGCCGCGTCTGTTTGAGCCATAACGAGGTATACTGAGGCAATATCTGCATTGGTGATCCAGTTCTTCGTTCCATTCAAGAGATAGTAATCTCCCTGATCTAGTGCACTGGTCTTCTGCTGTGTTGCATCACTACCTGCTTCAGGTTCTGATAGACAGAATGCACCCAATATTTCCCCCTTTGCTAAGCGGGTGAGATATTTTTGTTTTTGTGCTTCCGTTCCATACTTTTCCAACCCCCAACAGACCAATGAATTATTTACAGACATGATGACCCCTGCAGATGCGTCCCATTTAGAAATTTCTTCCATAGCAAGTACATATGAGACAGTATCTAATCCACCACCTTCATATTCAGGATCGACCATCATGCCCATGAGGCCCAACTCTCCCATCCTTTGCAATAATTCTGAGGGGAAATATTGTTTCTCATCGCGTTCAATCACTCCAGGCTTTAACTCATTCTCAGCAAAATCCCTTGCCATTTGCATCACAAGCGAGTGCTCTTCGTTATATTCAAAATTCATCATTAATTCGTTGCTCGTTCAATAATTTAAGCAGACTAACAAAAATATTATACAGTTTATACGTAGTATATAACCTAATATTTAATTGCACGTAACTTTGTATAAGTTTAATCAATTATAGTTGTTTAAGCAATATTAAAAGCAAGATCTGGTATTATTGTCATACGAATTGATAAACAGATTTGTTAAATAATTATTAATTATGCGCCCGTTAAAATCAATTATCGTTAATTTATATAGAATTTTCTTAAAAAATTTGTATAAATGTAAAAATGTCTCTACATTTGTCACGTAAACATTGAGATAATTGAAACATTTTATAAAAGCGTTCGTTATCATACTGTAACTATAAGGAGATATACTCAAGATCGGTAAATATCTTCCTATGAAGGTTCGAATCCTTCCCTTATAGCTCGCGAGTAGTAGTAGTAGTCCTTTTTAATCAGGCCCCGGGGTGGTAGCCGGGGTCGTTTTTTTCCCTCACATAGAATCTTTTACTTCTTTCACAAAACTTTCTATTTCCCACGAATCTAACAGGCTATAACTTCCTATGGCGGTTCTCTTTAATTTAGTGATATAAGCTCCTACCTCTAGGAATTGACCCAGATCATGTATCAAAGATCTAATGTAAGTGCCTTTGCTACACCTTACTAACGCATGTATATCATGTGGACCGTTCCATTCTAGCAAGGTAAATTCATATATGTTTACTGATCTTGGCTTCAACTCTACCTGATTTCCCTTTCTGGCCATTTCGTACGCCCTTTTACCCCCTATCTTTACTGCAGAATATATAGGAGGAATTTGTGTGATTGTTCCTGTAAAGGTAGGTAAAGCTTGTTCAACTAGTTCTTTGGTTACATGATCTGTGGGTTTTATTTGTTCTTCAGGAGTTTCTGCATCATATGAGGCCGTAGTTACGCCGAGTTTAAAGACAACCTCATATTCTTTTTCCATTTCCTGAATAGCAGAGATTTGTTTTGTCATTTTACCCGTACAAATGATGAGCAGACCAGTAGCTAGTGGGTCCAGTGTGCCAGCATGCCCTACTTTTTTGATCCGAATGGTATTCCTGATTTTTTTTACCACATCAAATGAAGTCCAATGTAAAGGTTTATTGAACAACAGAATTTGCCCTGACTGAAAGTCTTTCATAAAAAGTAGCTATATCTTGAACAGAATGTTAAATTACGCAGTATTTTGCATATCATTTTTAAATACCTTTCGTTTATTAATCATATAATTGTGAAGTCATAGAAAATACAGGTGTACCACATCTGATACTACTTTTTAAAGAAACAAGATTTTAGCGATAAAGAATTAAATCCAATATGGATTACCATCAAACTGATTCATTCATTTCAACAATCTCAGAATTTGTCAAGGCTCCCAGGTTCGATAGCGAACTTCAGGCGGAATTTACTCAATGGGTAACTGGTATTGAGCAGGATTGGCGAGAAGGAAAAATTGATAAAGCAATCGCGAAGCAACTTCCCCACCAAGTAGGGAGATTATTTCCTTTGACGACGATGCATGGTCATGCGATTAATAAGCCTCGAGTATATTCAGGGGATTTTGAATTAATTGATAAGATATATACTCAATATTGCTCTCCTTTTCCCAAATGGAGTGATTGGGATATGTATTTTCATAATCTTCCTGTATTCCAGGCCCTGCGCAACAGGAAACAGTATCTGCAGCAACTGTTGGCGGAAGTCTATCAGGGACGTCAAGCGCAAACTTTTGAGCTATTCAATGTGTATGCAGGTCCCTGTAGAGCGATTAGAGATTTTCTCTTAATTCATCCCAATGCCAACGTTCGTGTAGATTGCCTGGACATTGATAGATATGCCATACAATATGCTTCAGCATTGATGGGCCATTTGAATTCACATGTGCGTTATTTCAATAAAAATATCTTCCAATATCGACCCTTAAGCCTTTACGATATGGTGTGGGCAGGTGGATTATTTAATTATTTGGAAGATCGGCTTTTTATACAAATGCTTAGGCACTTGGGAAAGTTGCTAAAACCCGGCGGAACTTTTGTAATGGGATGCATTTCTAATAGAAATCCCAATCAAGCTTATCTTGAACTACTATTAGAATGGAAGGCTTATCACAGATCAGAAGAGCAATTAACAATGCTTGTTGAACAAGCTTCATCGGACTTGACGCTCCACAAAATTGAACAAGGAGAAAGTGATATTTTTATGTTTCTTCACATCGGTCATAAATAAGTAGGTCCGGTTCATGAACCGAACCTACTTATTGAACCGGATCTACCTATTCTTTGTATATGAAATTTGTGTAATGTAAAATTATGCTTCCATGATGTTGCGCTTCTTATTTTTTCGTTTTGGCATAGGTGGCATTGTACCAAATACATAATCCCATAGTGGAGATGATACGCCAAATGCTTTGTCGGGAAAACGATAGTGATGAAGATTGTGATGTCTCCACAACACTTTCAAGACTCTAAGTCTCGGGGGCTTAAATTTATGTGTACTATAGTGAATACTCGAGTACAACAAATATCCGTTGATAAAACCGGCCGTGAAGATAAAGGCATGATTGGCAAAAATAAGATAGTAGATACCCAGGAATAACGCTGAAAGCACTATTCCCGCTGCAGGAGGCATAAATACCCGAGTATCATCACGAGGAAATTCGTGATGATATCCATGAACAGAGTAATGGAATTTTTGGACGAAAGAAGAATCAGTGATCCAGTGAAAAAGATACCTATGCAGAAAGTATTCAGCCAAAGTCCAAAAGACTATTCCTAATGTGTATATTCCTACTGTTACATACCAAGGCTGGGAAGGACCATAGGATGTATGTAGGTATATTAACGTTCCAATCACAGTACCATATGTGATGATTGTTGATGTAGGAGAGCTTTTACTTAATCTCTCCAGGAGAGGATTTTCAAATATCTCCCCTTTAGTTTGTTTTTGGATGTTGTTCATTATCCTGAAATTAATTTGAGCATTAAAATTTTTATATTCGATAGATCAGAACAGGTTATTAAACAAGCATATTTAATAAACAAATAGATTATACGCAAGATCTAACAGCAGGATATTGAAACTTTGGGGGGATTAACTCATAAACAGGTAAGGTTTCCAATCTTCATTTACACGACTTGAAAAACGACTTAAATACATAATGAAACTTGGCCTAAATGGAATAAATCTCATCGTTAATCCAGCTTCTTCAGGGGTTTGATCTCCTTTCAGCGAATTACATTTTTGACAGGCAGTAACTAAATTATCCCAGGTGCTTCTTCCTCCTTTGGCTCTGGGATGAATGTGATCCAGCGTTAAGTTATCTTTTTTTCCGCAATATACACATTGATTCCCATCGCGCTTAAAGATATTGTGTCGGGTCATAGCGACCTTTTTGTAGGGCACATTTACATAGGCAAAAAGTCTGATGATGGAAGGAAAGCAAAATTCCTGATCGATTGAACGAAATTTGCGATGGGAAACGTCGGAAATGAGTTCTGCCTTTTTAAGTAAGACAAGTACTAATGCGCGATTTGGCTCACAGAGACTTATGGCTTGATAATCCTGATTAAGCACCAGTACCTTGGCCATATTCATAATTATTTTGATAAATAGTCTAGTTTATCGCTTATGTAATTCAATGGAATAAACCAATTTGAGAATAACTATATGATATTAAAGTGTTAAGTTATTGTTAATACTCATTTTGTGGGACCGGGTTCAATCTCTAAGGCAATTTTATCAATCGCACATCTCGCATCATAAGGTCCGCATCCAGTTAGCTTCATATATTTCTTTATAGCAAAAAGTCTACCTTTTGTAATAAGTATGGTCAAGAGCTCTTGTTTTTCGGTTTGTCTTAATGCACTCATTGTAGCAACGATAAGTAAATTATCCAAATTTGGCAAAAAAATTTCGAATTAAAGGATACAGTGAACTGTTAAACATCTAGACTACATACTATGAACCCATCAACTGTAACCATTGGTACAATTTTTTTAAGTCCATAGATATCGTTCGTGTAAGGGATTTCCAAAGAAAACAAGCGTTGCGGTAACGAAAAAAGTACAATTACATTCTACCCCAATTTATACTTTTTTCTAATATTTATTACATTAATTATTAATGATGCTGTAAATCTAAGAGAATATTTTTTAAATAAAAAAAATATTATAAATACATAAGTAGATAATATTTAACATGTAAAAAGTTATGGTGAATTTAATAATCTTTCTATGCTGATGCTTTTAACAGAGTAACTTTAATTGTTTCCAACCCCCTTCTTGTTTCTTTATCTTTAATGATAATAAATAAACCTTACATAAGTGTTTTTATGATTTAACAGTTATAATCTTTAGAAAAATGAAATTAGAACCTTTATTACTTACATTAGGTGGAATCTTAGTTATTGTAGCTTTTTTCTTCCCATTTTTAATTATACCGACAGAAATACTCTCAGTAAACGGAAATGAGGTACATACTTCTGGGTTGACGTTATGCCAGGAGGTATTAGGACATTTTGAAGTGATTGAGAAACCTGCTGGTGAAGGAATCATTCCTGCTATAATTGACAAATGGAATAATGCCACTGATTGGAAAGAGTTGGGACTCGTTGTGGGTCTATTATTCATAATGGGTGGACCTATTTGGTTTGGATTACATTCTATAGGGTATATTTGGAAAGGCTTTAGAGGGAAACAATATGGAAGAGGTATTTTTTTTGCAATACTATTCCTGGGCTTTTCATGGACGATTATTTGGCTTTGGGGAAATAGTATGGGACTTTCGCTTAACTTTTTCCAGTTAGTACAACCTGGCTTTTGGATGGGATGTGCAGGAATGATCCTCGCAGCTTTTTCTTTGTTCTTTGAGCAAAAATAAATATAAAAATATAGTGTCGATCTCTGTGTTGCTATCTGCCTGCTAGTTATATTTATAAGTGGTAAAAAAATGTTATTGGCTTATTATAAAATAGTCATCATATTTTGTATTTAATGTTAGCAAATACTTGTTTATGTTCTAGTCATAAGGATAGATTACACTAATTTTCGCTTTTGCTATATTAATGATTGAGAGTCTTCCATTATATATCAGAGTCTTTTTTATTATTACTTCATTGATGGCAGTAGGTATATTGATATATACCATTCGCCTGGGTTTTCATCGTGTGAAAAATAATTTATTTATCCCTCTGATCCTGGTTTGGATGATGATTCAGTTACTATTGGCAGTGAGGGAATTTTACCTGGACTTTCAGGCAATGCCGCCCAGGTTTTTGTATGCTGTCATTCCACCTACAATTTTCATTATTTATTTCACGGTCGGGAAATACAATCAATATGTTGCTCCTCTTTCATTAAAAATGCTTACCATTATTCATATTGTGAGGATTCCTGTTGAGTGGATATTATGGCTATTATATCAACATCAGTGGATACCAAAAATTATGACCTTTGAAGGATACAATTGGGATGTATTAGTGGGTATTTCTGCAATTGGGATGGCACTTTGGAGCTTTGATGACAATCAACCCAGGGAAAAGATATTGCTAATCTGGAATATTGTAGGATTGGGATTTCTGGTCAATATTGTCACTATAGCAATACTATCTACTCCATTACCGTTTCAGCAATTGGCATTTGAACAACCCAATAAGGCTGTATTTTATTTTCCGTTTATTTGGCTACCCTCAGTGATTGTTCCCATAGTATTATTTAGTCATGTTGCAAGTATCATCAAACTGGTAAAGAGAGATAAAGAAATATCTATAAGCAGCTAGGGTTTCAACAGCATCCAATTTGTCATGCTCCTCATACCAAAGACATGTACCGTTTTGATAGGTTCGTACATATTTGCTCCTAATAGTTTTGTCAAATTGTTGAGCAGATGCGCATTTCCCAAAAATCTCTCTGTACCATCTGGAAGTATATACCAACCCTTTTTGCCTTCGATAGGCTGTAGGTGATCTAATATTCCGATACTTGTAGCAAAACGAGCAAAAATAATTCCTCCAGGTCTAAGTACACGCCACATTTCCTCGACCATTTGCCTGAAGTGCGTTTCACTTTCAGCGAAATGTAAGACGGCACTACAGATAATACAGTCAAAGGCTTGATCGTTAAAAGGGAGGTGAGAAAGTTCTGCCACCTGAAAATGGCTCTCGGGATATTTCGAAATCTTGTTAGCAAGTCTTCGAACTTCTTCGACAGCTACTTTATCTCTGTCTATTCCATATACGTTTGCTCCAAGCCTTAGTAAGTAGATTAGATTCCTTCCCCCACCACAACCTGCATCCAGAATATCTCCTTCAATATCGATATTTCCTTTTAATAATTGATCTAATAGATAGATATCTATGCGTCCTAAAGCACCCGATAAATCTGAAGGGCTTGGTAGGGAATTAAAGGGAGTTGCAGACATAGTTATTGATAGAATTTATATTTACACAAATCTAATCAGTTTGTAAGTCTGCCAAACGATGTTATTTAGTTTACTTTACGTACACTTCCCGCCCCAGAAACTTGTTGAGAAATTTCAGCAGGTGAGCCTTTGTATTTTACACTACCTGCTCCTGAAACCTGGATATTTAAATAGTCTTCGACCATCACCTCTGCATGACCTGCACCACTAATTTGGATGTCTAGCTTATCCAGGTCCAAATCAAAGGCTTTAATTTCTCCTGCACCTGAAACTTGCATATCTGCTGATTCAGAGCGACCGCTAATGTTAAAATCTGCAGCACCATTGGTACGCACATATAAATATTTTGTATCAATATCGAGACGACCTTCACTAGCACCGGATACTTCTATTTCCAGTTCCTGCGTGTTGATGGGATCTTTTCCTATGAGCTCTACTGCGCCATGGGCTTCTATATATCTCAATTCTGGTGCTCCAATAGTGAGATGTATGGTTTTAGAATCTTTGTCCAACCAGGAACTCTTTTTATTTTTTACATACAGCGTTTGATCATCGATATAAATCTCCAGATGCTTGTTATTATTTTCCTGGGTCTGGATTTCAAACCGGGAAGAATTTGAGTGTTCGAGTTCTACTGTAAAGTTTCCCTTGATATTTATGCTATGAAAGTCATCCGAAACGGTTTCGCGTATTCCGTCATGACTGGCAGGGGAGGAAATCTTGTGTCGAAACACATAGGCTAATGCTATGATTACCAATGATCCGTAGAATATCTTTTTAAACATGATCTTGATTTTATTACTCGGAGAATATAGTATATTTTTATCCTTAATGATAGAGAAAATTCGGAATAGGTTGGAATGATGTAACGAATAAATACTTTTTTTATAAAATTATTATGATGGATCTGGGGCCTCATAGGTATTCAAAGGAAAAGTATATTGACGGGATTATTGCAGGAGATAGAGTAGTATTAAGTAGGGCGATCACATTAATTGAAAGTTCAAAAGATACGGATCAGCCATTAGCTGAAGAGGTATTAAATGCTTGCATCCCCTATACGGGGAACGCATATCGCGTGGGGATTACAGGGGCGCCAGGGGTGGGTAAAAGCACATTTATCAACCGATTGGGAGAAACGCTCTTACAACACGAACATAAGATTGCAGTATTGGCTGTTGACCCTACAAGTATTCGTACAAAGGGAAGTATACTTGGGGACAAAACACGAATGTCAACACTATCCAAACACGCGGATGTCTACATCAGACCTTCCCCCACAAGAGGTATATTGGGAGGGGTAGCCAATAGAACACGAGAAGTAGTCATGTTATGTGAAGCAGCAGGATTTGATTTTATATTGATTGAAACTGTAGGAGTGGGACAATCTGAAGTGATTGTCAGAGAGATGGTGGATCTATTTCTGTTATTATTACTACCACATGCTGGGGATGATATACAGGGAATGAAGAAAGGTATCATGGAAATGGCAGATTCGATCATTATCCATAAAGCAGATGGTGATATGCTACCAGCAGCTAGACTGGCTCAGGCACAATACAGACAAGCGGTAAAGCTGAATGCCATTCAAGAGAGCAACTGGGATGTACCAGTGATGGCTTGCTCATCATTAACTGGAGAAGGTATGGAAGTAGTTTGGGATAATCTGCAAATGTTCAGGAAGCAGATGGTAGAATCCGGGCGCTGGAAGGATAGAAGAGATCAGCAGGCAGAATACTGGTTTGAACAATACCTACATGAAGCCTTTATGGAATGGCTTGAAAAGGATGAAAATCTTACTCAAGTCAGAGAGAAATATCGGATGGAAATAATGAACAAAATTCAAAGTCCGAGAACTGCCGCCAGGAAAGTCATTCAGCAATGGGCGCGTTAATGGAAATAGATAGGTTGTCTCCCGTACTACAAACTAAATGTATGTAACTGTTAGCTTTGTAAAAAAAAAATGAAGTCCCAGTTGTATAAATCTATCCTGTCCTCACTCATCGTGATACTGCATGTATCCATCATCTTTGCACAAAATGAAGCAGATCAATTTTTTGAAGCTGCAGACGACTTTTTTAATGTGTATGTAGAAGATGGAGACGTAGCTTATGAGAAAATTAGCAACAACAATCAATCCCTCTTTGCCCTGGTGAGACAACTTGCTGATATTGAGTGGGAGACATTGAGCGAAGACTATCAAAAAGCACTGTTAATTAATGCTTACAATATACATGCAATACGTTCCATTGTCGATCAATGGCCCACTACTTCTCCACAGGTAATTCGCGGTTTTTTTGACGGGAGAAAGCATTTAACCGCAGGTATGACTCTCACACTGGATGAACTGGAAAAACAAGAACTTTTTGGGCGATTTCCAGACTCAAGATTACATTTGGTGTTGGTGTGTGCAGCTCAAGGGTGTCCACCTTTGGCTAATTTCGCCTTTAAACCCGATAATTTGGATAGTCAACTAGATGCACAAGTACGTCGCGTGTTAGATGATCCTCAATTTATTCGAGTGAGCGAGGAAGAAAATACCCTTTCATTGTCTCAGATATTTCAATGGTACAGGCAGGATTTTACAAGCGAAAAAGGTAACCTGAGAGATTATATCAATAGCTACAGAAGTTCGCCTATCGGTGAGGATGTGAAGATCGCGTATTATAATTATGATTGGTCAGTAAATTCGACTACCGCTACCTCAACATCTCCTGAAAGTGTGTTGTCTAATATCCAACAGTTTACACCCTCAGTACTCTTACGCAAAGGACAGGTAGAGGTCAAGTGGTTTAACAACCTGTATACACAGACTGCTTTTCGCAATGACCAGCGTGAGAAGATATCCCTTGGACAAAGAGAGAATTTCTATACGAGTACGGTTCAGTTTAATTATGGAATTACTCAGAATAAATCGGTCAATTTAGGGTTTGAGGCAAACTATCAGGCAGTACGCCTGGATAGAAATGAAGATAGCTCACCGTTAAAGATTTTTGATGACGAAAGTGAAACCACCATTTTTCAAAAATCTCGTCTTACCTATCTAGGTCCTAGAATAAGGATTGCTCCCCTCAAAAACGTACCCAAATTTTCAATTACAAGTACACTACAAATACCTTTATCAGATGATTTAGAATTAGAAGTGGATTCTGTCAGAAGATTTTTAGCGCATAATCGCGTGAACTGGTGGACGCAGTTTTTCTTTGACAGGTCTTTTGGAGACTTTCAATTATTCACCGAAGTTGACTTTTTGTTCCGTTTTCCCACAGACAACCTTTCTTTCAGACAAGATGCTTTTTTTCTTACTCCCATCATTGCATTTTTTAGTTACTTCCCTAATTCTAAGGCAACCGTTAGTGTCAATCTACAGTACTGGCCTACATTTACCGGACTCCCTGGAAACGATTCGGGGGAAAGCTTCGGGTTAAGTGGAGATTTTGTGCAAACAGGTATTGGCGCAAAATACCAGATAACCCCAGATATCAATTTGGAAGTTATTTATACCAATTTTATTACTTCAAGAAACGAGGGTGCAGGACAAACGTTTAACTTTGGAATAGTATTTATTAGGTAAAATACTGAAGTCTTAATGTTGAGCCTTCAGGAAAAGAGATCTAGATCTATTACCTGATGGATCGCTCAGCAACAGAATGTAAGATCCTAATGCACTTCCTTTCATATCGATGGATTTAATTTGATCTGAACCCATATTATTCCAGAAATTCTGTTTCCATATCTTTCCTTGCAAGTCGATGATGGCATATTCGACAGGAAACAGAATATTGTTAGGCAATTCTATATAAAGTTGATTTCTTACAGGATTTGGGTAAGTGTTAATGGAAGAGACAATAGGACGATCCCGTAGAGAAGTGGGGACATTGGTTCGTCTCTTTACAGAAAAAGAACGCATAACAGATTCTGCTGGAAGGAAAGTTTCATTCCCTACCTGAAAAGCCATTACGCTTATATTACCTTCAAATCCCGTGAAAAATATAGTTGAATCATTCATGTATGCCGGACCTTGTTCAATAGAGAAACTGACAGGTAGTTTTGAACTGGTGGTAGCCTGTAATACCATGGAATCCTGATCGAGAAATTGATCGGTAATATTTTCAAATTGGATGAATTGGGGAGCTTTATTTACGTCTATATTGAAATAAACATCTTCAGCGGCTTCATACAATTCATTGCCTGATTGAGTAGCAACTAATTCAATACGACCAGCTATTTTATCCAGGATGATCGCATTCTGGTCAATCTTTGCTGGACCACTAAGTATCTCGAAGGACACCGGCAGTTCTGCCGTTGAAGATAATTCCAGTACAATAGGAGGGTCCGTTGTAAGAACAAAGGTTGGAGCAGAAAGTGTAATGGTATTGATTAGCTTCTTTACTTCAAATTGTTGTACAACAGGTGCTGCAGCTGCATAATTTTCATCACCATTTTGAGTGGCCCGAATGCTTACTGTACCCGTTTTACCCTGTAGAAAACACGTATCACCATTAACAGTGGCTGGTCCTTCCAATACTTCAAAATCTACATTTAGACCGGAACTCGCATTTGCCAGTAGTAAGAAATAGGGAATATTTACAAATTGGTCTGCAATGGTATCAAATACAATACTTTGTAAGTCTGAGATTATTTGTACTTCTGGATTAACCCGAAAAGATCTTTGTACAGGTTCTGCAGCAAGGTAAGTTTCATTCCCTGGCTGAAAAGCTTCTACGACTACCTGGCCTGTATCCCCTGACAACGTCAATATATTATCTTCAATTGAAGCAGGACCTGACTTAAGTTCAAAGCTCACATCGAGGCCAGAACTCGCTGTAGCTTTTAGTACTACAGGAGATGAATCTATCTGTTGATTTTCAATGGGAGTAAAACTGATAGTCTGATCAGCTCTATTAATAATAAAAGACTGTGTAATATCTTTTGCTGCTAAGTACTGATCACTTCCACTTTGACTGGCCCTCATTGTAACTTTTCCTGCAACACCATTCAGCGTACAAACATTGTCATTCAATGTAGCAGGACCTTGTAAAATTTCTAATGTAACTGGTAATCCAGATGTAGTTGTAGCTGTAATATTAAAGGGTTCACTATTGGCTTGTTTTGCAGAAATTTGTGGGAATGTGATTTGTTGACCAGCTTTCATTACTTCAAAGTTCTGAGTAATTGCTGAGGCAGGAGCATATTGATTATTTCCCACTTGTTCTGCTGACACAGTTACAGTTCCAGTTTTACCGGTAAGAGTTATTGTATTACCCTCTAGCGTTGCGGGGCCTGAGATTACTTGAAAGCTTACAGGTAATCCGGAAGAAGAAGAAGCTCCCAAATCAAATGGTACATCGTTGAATATCTTATTAGAAATAGGGGGGAATGTAATGCGCTGGCTTAGCTTTTTCACTTCGAAGCTATCAACGACATCTTCTGCAGGTGTATATGTTGGATTACCAGATTGAGTAGCTCGAACAATTACTCTACCTGTCTCACCTGTTAGCGTACATTGGGTACCCTTTAGCGTTGCAGGTCCTGTAACAATTTCAAGCGTAGCTGGAAGACCTGAAGTCGTTGATACAGCAATTTCAAATGGATTATCATCAATAGATTTATCCGGGAGCGCAGCCATGATAATATTTTGTGATGCTTTTTTTACCTCAAAGGTAATTTTCTTATTTACAGCTTTGAGATAAGTGGCATTGCCTGGCTGAGAGGCTTCTATTTCAACTGTACCTGCTGTACCACGTAGCGTAATGATTTTTCCGTTCAGCGTAGCCGGACCAGAAAGAATAGTGATCTTTACAGGCAATCCCGATGTCGAAGTCGCTTCAACTTCAAACGCTGGGTCAAGTACACTTTTAGTACCCACATCCTGAAACGTTATTTCCTGTGCTACCTTCCGTACTTTGAATTCCCTTACGATATCTTCCGAAGGGAGGTATTGGTCATTTCCGGATTGACTTGCTTTAATTCGTACTGTTCCTGACTTTTTGGTCAGCGTAATTTGATTCCCCGATAAGGTAGCAGGTCCTGAAAGGAGGGAAAAAGAGACAGGAAGACCTGATGAAGCTGAGGCAGTAAGAGAAAAACTATTATCAGTGGTTTTCTTATCTGGAATCTGGTCAAAAGTAATTTGTTGTGATAGTTTTCCAGGATTGATATTATTAGTGCTTACGACAATATTACCTCCATCAGGAATGGCTTCAAAGTAGAGAAAATCATCCGAGACATTATAGGGTATTTGTTGGTCACCTTGTGTAACAGACGCTACTGTAAAATCATTGAGAAGTTTGATTTTAATACTGAGTGGGTGATTATAGGTATCGTTATTGAGATTATCAGTAAGTTTCCATACCCAGGATTCATTATTTTGCGAAATCAAAGATAATTGTGCTTGATTGGCTTCCTTGTGATATAATAATAAATCTCTAAACGTAGCTACCCAGATGGCCGATTTTCGGGAATCAAGTTCACTCATATGTGCTTTAAACTGATCCAGGGTAATACTGAGATCATCACTCCCACCTGTCATTCCATGATACATAATAATTGCCAGCCCTTGTTTAGAAATAGCTTCATTGACCCAACTCTGGATATCATTCAAGGTAGTGGTTTTTCGCACCGTCATTGCAGGCATACGATAGTAGTCGACTCCGCCAAAGTTATAAGACCATATCTGATTGATGACAGCTCTGGCACCGATATGAGTCGTACTCACAATGGATTCTACCTCATTGTTTCCAGCACCATCCCCAAAGGGATAACTGAATGTAATACAGTTTTGAGTAGGAAGGCGATTGTTGATTTCATTTTGAAATCCAGTGATTTGCGAAGATCTTTCAGAGGAACTTAATTGTGTAAGATGCTTGTGTAAACCCGTGTGGTTAGCGATTTCATGACCTGAGGCTATGGCATCTTTCAGCTCTTGTGTAAACATATCGAATGCCCAACCATTGATAAAAAAAGAACCTTTTATATTGAACTTATTCATCTCAGGTATGGCATTACCCGGATGGTCGGCAGACCAATCGTCAAAGGTCAATACTACAGCAGCAGTTTTCCATTGATACCACGGCGCAATGTCAAATTCATTGGATTGTGAGTGTAGAGAAAGGATGAACAAGGCAAAAAATAGAAAGCACGAGGTGCGCTTACTTTTAAGGCTGTTAGGATGCATTCGTTAGCTAAATTTTTCGCAAATAAATATATCTAACTATAAAATCAAATATATTTATATTAACTCTTTGTGAAATGTCAAAAGATTGATTTAAGTGGTTAAATAGTCATGTGAAAACGTGCCATAAAAAATCAAGAGGCTGTCTCAAAAGTTCTTTATTACGAAGTTTCGTTAAAAATATCTTAAATAATAGATTGAAAAAGAAAGAGGATTTATTGTTTTTAAAAATTAGCGCAGCATTTTTAAAAACAATAGAAAAATTAAAAGGGGAAGTCGACTTATGAGACTTCCCCTTGATAATTGTATTTATGAATATCAGACATCAGTATACCATAAATATCTTTTGATATTTCCTTCCTAATCCATCTGCTAGCTCAATGATATAGGTTCCTACAGGCATCTCTGCAACGGATATAGTAATAAGAGTTTTACGAGTGTGAATTTGTTCACTCGCAACTGTACGTCCATTGACGTCATATATGGAATATGCTTTTATGGGGTACGCATACCCTTTCCATTCAACATTCATGATATTGGTTACGGGATTTGGGTATATTGTTATTTGTTGGACATCTGGATCAACAACTGGAGTATTACTTACTGTAAGTACTTTTGATACGATGAATGATTGCAGAACAGGAGTTGGAGCACTATAGATAGAATCCCCTTCTTGTTCAGCGCTCACAACGACAGTACCTTCGAAGCCGGTAAAAAACAGAACACTATCGGTGATAAAAGCAGGTCCTGAGACTAGTTTAAATGTAACGGGCAATCCCGAAGTAGCGGATGCCTTGAGTACAACAGAGTCACTTGCCAGGATCTGATTTGGAATGGGCTCAAAAGTAATCGTTTGATCGGCTTTATTAATAAAAAAGCGGATAGTAACCGGCTCTGCGGGAGCGTACGTTTCATTTCCTTCTTGTTCTGCGTACAATTCAACTTGTCCTGATCTACGAAGTAGTCGTACGGTATCTCCAGCGAGTGTTACTGGACCTTCTAGGACCGAAAGTGTTACAGGAAGTCCTGCATTCGATTCAATATTGACAGTAAACGAACTATCCAGGACATTTTTATCCTCGATAGGATCAAATGTAATCTCCTGATTGAATCTCATGACCTCAAAACTTTGTATGACTTCTTCGGCAGGTTTGTAGATATCATCACCGTCTTGCGAAGCCCGGATGGTTACTATTCCGCCAACTCCATCAAGCACGCAAGTATCTTTGCGCAAAGTAGCTGGGCCAGACATAATTTCCAGGCTGACTGGAAGCGTTGAACTTGAACTAGCAGTAATGATAAAAGGTGCTTCTGTTAGCATTACGTCGGGGATGGGGTCCATTTGAATGGTTTGTGTCAGGAGACTAATCTGGAACTCCTGAACTACATCCAATGCTGCCCTGTAACTATCATTTCCAGGTTGTGAAGCTCTGATTCTCACTCTCCCCGTATCCCCTTCAAGTGTAATAACATTGTCTTCCAGTCTTACGGGACCTTGTAGTAACTCAAATGTTACAGGCAGTCCTGAGCTTGCGGTAGCTTCTATAGAAAAAGAAGGATCTGTTATTTTTTTATTAGCAATTGAAGGAAAGTCAATGGATTGATTGACTTTTTCAACAACAAATGTTCTTACAACATCAATTGCAGCCTTGAAACTGATATTTCCGGGCTGAGATGCTTTTATATTTACAGTTCCAGATTTACCCGTGAGAACGACTTTTCCATTTTCAATAAAAGCTGGACCTGTCGTTACTTCCAGGTTCACGGGGAGACCTGAGGAAGAAGTAGCAGTAATATCAAAAGGTTGATCAGTTGTCTTTTTATTTTCGATCGGCTCGAAAATGATGTTTTGTTCCGATCTTGCACCTGTTACGAGTTCATTACTGATGATGATAACTCCTGAATCCGGGATAGCCTCAAAAAAGAGATCATCTGCTTCCTCAGAGAAGGTAAGTAATCTATCTCCCTGTACAATATAATTGACTTGAAAGTCTGTGGGCTTTTTTACTTTTATACTTAAAGGGTGGTTATAGGTTTGGTCATTTAATCTATCGGTTAGTGATAATTCCCACACCTTATCCTTTTTGGCTATAACTGACAGCGAAGCTGAGTTAGCTTCTCTATGATACTTGATCATATTTTTGAAAGTAGCCAGCCAAATTTGATCTCTTTTTTGATTAATGGCATCTAAATGAGCCTTGTACATATCAGTAGTCACAGTTAATTCTCCTTCGCTCCCATCTACCTTGTGATACATGATTACTGCGAGTCCCCCCTTTTGTATAGCTTCATCATTCCAAGAGTTGATCTTATCGACATCCGTAGTACTTCTGACGACAAGTGCTGGTAGCTTGTAGTAATCGATACCCCCAAAATTGTACTCAAATACCTGATCTATCACCGCTCTTGCACCAATATGAGAGTTATTCAATATAGATTGAATTTGAAGGGATAACAAATCATCCCCCGCTCCTGCACTGAATGGGTAGCTAAAGGTTTCACAATTATCATTGGGAAGTGCTTCACTCAACCGTTCCTGGAACAGGACTATTTCTTTATTAAATGCAGAAGGTCCCGCATCTATCAAATTTGGATGTGTTTCTGTATGGTTGCCAATTTCATGACCTTGAGAAGATGCCTGAATGATATCCTGTGCTAGCATCTCAAAGGCCCATCCATTTACAAAAAATGTCCCCTTCATCTCTCGTTTATTGAGTTCGGGAATGGCAATGAGGGGGTGGTCTACTGACCAGTCGTCATAGGTAAGTACAGTAGCAGCTTTTTTCCATTGATACCACGGAGCAATCTCGTATTCTAAATCCTGAGTGTAGATCCTGCCAGAGAAAATGAAAACACCGACAAGTAACTGTACACATACACTACAGAAACATTTGATGGACATGAATATATTTATTTAAAAAGAATAATTATGAGTATTTTTTATCGAAGGCAAAAATAAGAGAACTTTTAGTAGGAGGGTTGCTATTCAGCCATTAATAATTACAGTTTATACTCATGCAATAAATTATTGTCAGTCAAGTCTTTTTTTTTACTAATACAAACTTGAAAAGCTCGTTAAGTATTCGTAATAAAAGGTTGATAATTATCCTACTGAGAATCTGTTGTTTCAGTTTGTAGAAAAATAATATCAAAAAAAATAATACTTTTAGGAAAGTATATAAAGTGAATAGAAATGTTGCATCTAAAGGTCAAAGTTATTTCTATTCAGTTCCGTTAAATAATAAAAGCTGAACATTATGAAGATAGCAATCGTTACACAGGCTCCTACACCATATAGAGACCCCGTACATGCAAAGGTCAGTCAGATTGATGGAGATGAAGTAACTTTGATATATTGCTCTTACAAAGAACCCATAAGACAGTGGAATGTCGAGAGTCCCATTCAGCAGGCAATCTTTCTCAAAGAGAATTTCAAGAAGAAGAAGGACGGATTTAATTTTGTCCATAACAATCCAGATGTTTGGACGCATCTCAATAAGATAGATCCAGACGTGGTGGTTACTACAGGATTTTCTCCTACCCATTTGTATAGCTGGCTTTGGACGACAACACATGGGCGAAAGCATATTGTATTTATGGATGGATGGAAGTACTCTGAATCTTTTCTCACCAAAAAACATCGTATCATTAGAAAAATGGTATATGCTAAAACGCATGCCTTTGTAGGACCTGGAATCAATACTGCAGAGCTATACAAAAGCTATGGCGCGAAGGATGAACAAATCTTCATTAGCCACTTATGTGCTGACAACGAAAGATTTAATATTTACAAATCATTCAATGACAGAGCATATGATGTAATGTTTGCAGGTCGATTCCACGAGCTAAAAAGACCCTTCTTTTTCGTAGATGTAGTTACGGAAATAAAGAAAATTCGTCCTCATACCCGAGCATTATTGATAGGAGGTGGTCCATTAGAAGAAGAGTTGATGAATATGATGAATGAAAGAGGTATCGATTATTTCTATCCGGGATTTATTCAGCCGGATCAGCTTCCCCTTTATTACTCCGATGCCAAGATGCTGTTTTTCCCAACTCAAAATGACGCTTGGGGGTTGGTTGCTAATGAGGCACTTGCCAGTGGTGCTCCAGTGTTTGTTACTCCCTATGCAGGGCTGATCAACGACCTCGTGAAGCACGAATATAATGGCTTTATCTTAGATTATGATCATGAGCTATGGGCAGAAAAAGCGGTTTATTTGTTAGATAATCCAGATGTATGGCAAATGTATTCTGATAATAGTAGGGAATCTGTGATACCTTACAATTATGATAATGCAGCCAAAGGATTGCATGAAGCTTGCAAATATGCCTTAAGTAATTAAGGCATACTTGCTCCAGCTTTTAGTGATGAATTCTTTTCTAAACTGTAATAGGGGAAGGGTTTACGACCGGAAAATGTCAGTGGGGGAGGGGAGGTTAGGTGTTGATTGAATGATTCTTCAAACTCATAAACCTGGTCCGCTTTCGAAGGGTTGAAATGATATAGCGCGTTATGCTGAATAGCTACCTGTCTCACGTCATGCTTCCCTTCAGTTTGTCGGGCATATACCCAAATATCTGTTTTAGGTTCTGTTTTTACATCGAGTTGATCTGTCCGAAAGATAAGATTATGGGCTACCTGTAAATTTTCAGAGTTATTGGGACCATATGCACTGATAATAGCCACGGGAGGGCCATATAGGTGTACTGTATTGTAGGAAAAATGAACGTCTTTTAATCCTCCTCTACTTTTTATAACACCGCTTGGCCATCCATGCATTATATTATTAAAGACGTTATTGTGAATTTTCCAGGTATGATATCTTTTTCCTTTCTGCTCCCAGTTAGCTATAGCATAGCCACCATTACCTGCTTCGAAATAATTGTAAGCAACTTCTACCTGATCCATAGACAATTCCAGGGGATATGAGGACTCACTCGCCAACATGCGATTGTGCAATACTCTCATATTATCCATTTGATCTCCAACTGTCGTAGCTACAAGACTCAGGGTATTATTTACTGTGCAGTGTGAGATTTCACAGTCAATCACCTCTGTATTATGAAACTCTATAGAAATATTAGGGGCTTTATTATTTTGCCATAGACCATATGCATTTACGTCTACCTTGCAATTTTTAATTTGTACCCTTTCCAGTCTGTTGTTTTCCATCGCCAGAGATTTTATCCCCAATCCGCCACCGCGGTTACCCGGCTTTTGTTCTATTTCCTTAATATCAATATTGCACAATTCTACATCTGTGAGGTTGCCAAGATGTACTGCCCCCCCTGCCCATGAAGAGCTACCCCAACTACAATCGTATATTCTGCTATCGTGAAAATGAGCATCGGTCACATTAAGCAACCATAATCCATTAAAAAATACTTTTCGGATTTCCAGTGAATCTATTTGCACATTTTTTGCGTTGATAACCGCGATTCCCCCGTGGAGTTTTTTGTTACTCCCATCCAACGTAAAGCCCGATATTCTTTGAGAACCACCTACGGCTTTAATAAGGTACTTTTCAATAAAATAGCCCTCCATTTTCGAGACCCATAATGCGGCGGTGGAGGAAATAATCGTTTTGCCTGGACCTGACCCTATCAAGGACACCTTCTCTTTTAAGACACATTGGGTTATTTCCTGATACTTTCCAGGTGCTAGAATGATACGATGGTCTTGTCCTCCAGGAACTCTCTGGGTGGCAAAGTATAAAGTCTTCCAGGGAGAAGATTGTGTTCCAGGATTGGCATCATCTCCCTGAGGACTTACATAGTAATCTTTGGCGGGTAACAGACATATACCCAGCAAAAAACAAAATAATACGTTATTCTTTAGCGACATCTCTATAACCTTTTAGCCAATATCCCAAAATTCTTCGAAGATATCCATCTACCAAAACGAATGGGATATTCACAGGTGGGCAATTTCTTAACACATAGTGTGTATATACTTTAAGATTTCCAGTACCAGTGATGCTAAACAAATGCTTGTAATAATTTTTCAGGGTGCGATTCATTCTCTTTTGATGATCTCCACTTTCTTGAGGATACGAATACAGAATCGCATCGTAATTGCAAAAGATTTCATATCCGTGCTTGGCGGCCTGAAAAGTAAAATCATAGTCCGCGGCATATTGTGGAAGCTTTTCCTCTTCAAACAGTCCTACTTTATCAAATACCTCAACCGGAATCAATAACCCTCTTCCTGGAGCGTGTGTTACGCGATGTAACCCCTGGCGATCTTCCTCGGGTATTCGATCCAAAAGGGGGTAGGTTTTATTTGTTTTCCAATTGTGAATTTCTCCACCAAAGTAAGGTTTTTTAGAATAAAAGTCATAGTCCATTGCACCTAAAAGTGCTTTGGGCTTTTTCTCGGCCCATGTCATCATCTTCTCCATGTAATCCTCTGCAGGCACTGTATCATCATTCAGAGCCATTACATGAGTAGCTCCATTTTCCAATGCATATCTTATCCCTACATTTGTAGCTCCGCTCCAAAAGAGATTTCCATCGCCAAATAACAATATAGTTTCAGGATACTCCTGGGTAATCATGTTGGCAGTTCCATCTGTAGAACCATCATCTACTACAATAACTTTGAAGTCTTTGTAAGATTGTTTGGAAAGAGCTTCTAGACAACCACGGGTTAAATCTTTTCTGTTATAGACAGGTATGACTATATAAACCATTTCTTTCTACTATTTTTTCAGATTGTTAATTTACTTTTACGCGCGCGCTCTGAAAGAGCGATTCGTATATTTGTACTAATTGCTGATAATTTGCTTGAGGACTGTATAGGGTATCGTAATCATTTCTAGCTTGAACGTAAAAATCTCGATATTGATCTCGTTTTTTAGAAAAATGACTGATCGTATCTGTAAGATCGCGGGCATTGCCACTTTGAAAATGGATACCATTGTGGCCATTTTTAACGATCATATTGATATTATTCATATCTGAGGATATGACAGGTGTACCTCTTGAAAATGCTTCGAGCAATGTCAGTGGCATACCTTCGTACCATATGGAAGGGAATATAAGTGCTGAACATTTCCCCAAACGTTCAGCAATAAATGCTTTATCTTTGAATCCCCAGAACTTTACATTTGGGAGCGATGATTCCGCCTTTTCTACTTCAGCGCGGAGTGGCCCATCGCCAATTACTTCCAGGGGAAAGGGATTCTGATGTAGCGCTTCCATTAATGTATGAATTCCTTTTTCTTCCGAGAGTCTTCCTATAAAAAGGAAGAAGGGCTCTCTTTGTGAGTAGGGAGCTTCTCCCATGTCTTCGACAAAATTAGGCTTTACCAATACCTGTTCAGGAGATAGCTTGAGCGAAGAGTCTAAGATTCGTTGCCGGGCAAACTCCGTTAGTGCGATATATCGGTCTACCTTATTTTTCCAGGTATTGAGCACCTTGTGAATACCCGTCATAAGCGTTAATTGTGCAGTTTGAAGTGAAGACCCTCTATGACAGCCGTATTTAATACCTGCTATAGGGAATGTCTTATGCACGCAGAGTTCACATACTTTTGCGTCGCGGAGCAGTAGCGCTCCGGGGCATATAAGTCGATAATTATGCAGTGTAAGTACAACGGGAATATTCAATTTCTTGGCTTCATAAAATATGGATGGAGAAGCCAGATAAAATATATTATGTACATGAATGACATCCGGGTGGAAGGTGTTAATTACCTTTTCCAGCTTTTTGGCAGATTCCCTATTATAAAAAAGCCCTTTTGCAGTTTTTATTTTATCTCCAATTGAATGAATATCATCGTTGCGGTAGATCATCTTTTCTACCTGATGTCCATATTTCTGTAGCAAGTTTGCTTCGGACTCCATAACAAAATCTTCCCCTCCTGTACGTTGATAAGTATTATGGACAATTAAAATTTTCATCGATAAAATACTTTATTGAATGCTCAAAGTAAATTAACAATCTTTTGGGAATAAATATGATACGCACGAACTGGCAATCTAAAAGGCCGAATGGTCTGAAGAAATAATTTATGCAACAGTCTTGTTAATACGATAAAAAATATATTCGTTGGTATGAATTAGGTTGTGAATCGGTAGTTTCTACCTTCAGTTTTGGTAAGATATTTTTGAGGTTGCTCAAAACCTACTTTACCGATTGGCAGTTTCTACGCCAGCCTTTTCAGGCTGAGTAGGTTCCTTATCCGGATAGGTAGCACCATCGGAGGAATGATCATATGTTTGAGGCTGAATTCTATTCCTTTTCAAGACTACTCTACTCATACACAGTGAAAATATGGCAAACCCTATACCTCCAGGATTGATAAAGCCATCAAACTGCATAAGGAATAATGTATAATATACTACTGCGAAAAACCCTTTGTCTGGGCGATTGTAGGTAAATGATTTTTTGTAGTATTGAAGGGCGAAGAAGAAACATATTGCCAATAAAGTAATGCCCAGGATACCTTGAGAAATAGTTATATCTAACAAGCTACTATGTGAGTGTAAGACATAGACGTCGACCATCCATTTATCCGTAAGGTCTTTATATAGTTTCAGGGTTGCGGGTCCTTTGAATCCCACTCCCGTCCAAATACCTTCTTTCATTTTTAATACCCATTCTAATCCAGGCTCCCAAATGAATGTTCGGCTATTGTAAGTGGTAACATCATATATATCCACCCTTTTAAAGAGGAATGCCAGGAATGGTAGACTAAGTACAGCATAGACGAGTTTACCCGAATTCAGTAGAAATGGTAGCGTAAACCAGGACGCGGCGAATATTGGGATATACATGAATGCCAATCGAGTAACGAAAAGCCCCATGACGAGTAAGAGATTTAACGTGGTCAATCTTGAATTAATGATCATCAGGAGCATAACAATGCCTACGAAATAAGCATAATGCTTGGCTTTGCTGGAAAAAGATCCCTTTAATTTGACCAGATTGGGGAATATGAGAATACTCATTAAGGCCAATACATTTCCTCCATCGTATATTCCTGAAGAAAAGGGAAAGGTAATTCGATCATCGAATCCATGGGCAAGTGTTTTAATACCCAAGCCAACACCCACTAAATTAACCAGGAAATATATATTGAAAGCTATTAATGCTTCATTCTGGGGATTAAAATCGTCATATTTTTCATTGTAAAAATTCCAAACCAGATAGCCTAGAAAAGGCATGATCGCTGTAAGAGAAGCTGTAAATACCCTCAGCATATCTACTCCTGGTACCCCCATTTGTACTGCTACATAATAAGAGTATGAACAAGAGGCAAGAAATGCCATGAAAAAGTAGAATTTATAATTAATTTTGATTGAAACGTGCTTTTTATAAAGGGAATCCAGTACGTAAAATAGCGATAGCAGTAAAAAAGGAAGCACACTTACTATCTCACCCACAGGCATAAAGAAGTTACTAGATATATACTGCCCAATTCCGAAAAATATCAGAGTTGAGTAGAATAAGTAATTGATAATTGTTCGCTTTGAGATCATAACCTTCTATTTTTAACGAATCCTGAATCCACTATCCAAAGGTATACAATATACTAAATTACCCACAAGAAGGAGTAGATACAGATATATTCGAGGCGTTAGTACGCTTTGTTTGAATTTCTTTAAATAGGAACGAAGAATGATATATCTTATTGAAAAGGTGTTGATATTGAAGGGCAATATGTTGGTCATTAAATTTATGTAACGCTGTTTCTCTTGCATTCTGGGATAAAAGGTGCAGTCGTTCTTCCTTTTCAAGCACCCATTTTATCCCACGAGCCAGGTCGTGGGCATCAAAAGGTTGTGCGAGATAGCCATTAGATTGATGCTGTATCATATCAGAATTACCACCAATATCAAAAGCTACTACTGGCGTGCCACAGGCTAATCCTTCAAGGCATATATTGGCTAGATTCTCTTGAATAGAAGGAAGCACGATGACATCTGATGCGGAATATAACAGTGCCAGGGTTTCTTCATCGTGTAAAACTCCCTTATTATACACTTTTGTATTCATGATTTGCTCAGTGTCATGTTTTTTAAAATTTCCCAATAGTGAGAGTACAATTTGAGAATCGTTTAATAAGTTCATTGCCTTTGTGACAAATGAAAATCCTTTCCGCTCATCTGCTGTACCGTGAAGTGAACCAAACAAAACAATTTTTTTATCCCCGGGAAGGTTGAGGATTTTTCTTGCAAGGTGTTTATCAATAGGTTTGAATACATTGAGATCCAGACCTGTGTGTATGACTTCAACGGGGCGTCCTTTAAGTAATGCACTTTCTTTAGCTACGTTACTCAGCCAGTGACTGGAAGGGACGAGATAGAGATTCTCCACCGCTGCGAATGATTTTTGTTTTTGTTTAAACAAATAATGGCTCAGGTCGTAATTCTTTTTTGAACCCAGGATAGGACAGGAATTACAGTCTGACAGATACTTTTGACATTCGTAGTCGTAATGACAACCTCCTGTAAACGGCCACATATCGTGTAAAGACCATACAATAGGTTGGCGTATCTTTCGTAGTGCATGTAGGCTAACAGCGGACCCGCATACCCAATGTAAGTTAACTATATCGGGGTTAACCTCATTAATTCTTCGAATCAAGTGATGGGAGAAAATACCTGATGAAAAATTAGCATAGGGTACTCTCTTCTTGTATAGAGACAGGATCTTTTTTTCTGTTTGATTTTGCAGAAAATTGATTGCCTTTTGCCTTTTGCTGGGACCCAGAACTGAAGCATCGTGACTTTTCTTTTTCCAGACCATCATCTGAACATCTATTCCAGCCTGGACCAATCCCTTATGTAGCCTATATGCACATCTAGAAGCACCCCCGTCAAGGTCAGAAGCACTGACAATCAAAATCTTCATAAAACGATTCTATATGTATATGCGCTTATTGTTTTAGCACATTGTTTGAAATCTTTTTCAACTTTCTGGATACTTTGTTCCAGAGTTTGAGATGTATCATTTCATGTACTTTTTGATCAAAATCCATGTCGGGAATAATGATAGGGTTTTCCTGTAGTGGAAATTGATATTCGAAGCGTGGCATATTATTCCAGGGACTATCATCGAAGGTGTGCGTGGCATCAGCACCAAAGCCGATGTTAGAGACGAGATTTTTAGAAGGAATAATTGATAGTCCATTATTTATAAGGCGAGCAAAATTCCATTGGTAGTCCCAGGTAGATACATTCTGATCGTAACCGTCGTATGTAATCTGATATTCTTCTTCCAGGGCTTTCCAGGAATTTGTGTCAACAAAATTTCTAATGAGTTCTTGTATATATGGATTGGGCCAATGTTTCATGGTAAAATCATATTGTGCCCAGGCTCTTTTCCACGAGGCCCATCCCCATGTACCCCCTCTTACCGAGTAAAAGTAATCTACAGTTTCCTCTTTCCAGCGGTTTAATAAGTTTGTACCACTTACCATCATGAACCTCTCGTCGTCGAAGTATTTATCGAGAAAATGCTCACAAAAGAAAAAGAAACTATCACTCGGTAAGCAGTCATCTTCAAGCACAATACCTGCATCTACGTTGTCAAAAAACCAGTTTAGGGCATAATATGGACCCCAACCGCATCCTATATTCTTTTCCTGAAAAAGGGTATGTATTTCACAGTCCCAGTCTATCGCATCTAATACCTGCTGTCTGGTTTTTTCTACACGAATGTCTTCCCCCTCTTTCTCTGCTCTGGGACCATCTCCACCAATATACATATGCATTGGACGTACTCTACGTATTTGATCTATTACTTTTAATGCATGATCAGAACGGTTGAAGATGATCATGAGAATAGGGGTTTTTAATCGAAAATTTGGATCTATCTGCATGGTATTGCTATTTATTAAATTTAAAGTCCAGTTTCCAGAATGTAAGCATGCCCTTTACCATGAGTAACACATTTGATCGGGTCGTCTTGAAAGGGAAGTCTAATAAAAATATATATATGCTAAACGAGACAATGGTTGCTATAATAGCACCCTGAGACCCATAAATGGGTATCATAAAATAATTTAGGATAATATTTGCAACACAGCCTACAGAGGCAGTAAAAAGGGTATGTTTAAATAAGCTTTCGTTAGTAATAAAGTTGGATTTGGCCAGTCCCATACATGTAAACATCATCCTTATGGAAAGGAGCGATAGAAGAAAGCCTGAAGCTCTATATTCTTCACCTAGTAGGAGTACAATTCCCCACTCTGCAAGGAGAAATGTAGGGATGGCTATTACCAGGAATATGATGAACATAAAGCGATAGAGATTGAGCCTGCGACTTCGATACTCTTCTTCTCCTGCCATCTTACCTTTGGTAATAGCTGGGGCAAATGTACTTTGTATTACTACGGGAATCACTGCCAGTGATTCTATCATACGATACGCTGCAGAATAAAGGCCCGCTTCTCCGGAACCGATCATATCCTTAATCATCACCTGATCTATTTTCGATTGCACTTCGAGAGCCAATACATAAAAGGCTAATGGCCAAGCTTCCCTCAATAGGTTTACAGCGAGTTTCTTATCGAAGGATAATTTTGAAAATCTATGTCCTCTTTTAGCATAAATGTATATGAGCCCTATAGCAACTACAGTAGGTTGTAATGCAGTTGCCACAGCAAAATATACTAAAGGAGCCTGAAAGATTATGAGAGAAATACGGATGGCAGCATTGATGAGTAACTGCACCATTTGTACCCGAACGACATATTTTGATTTAACTTTAGACTGGTAATAAAAGTCTATGACGAAGAATGATTCAAAGATTTGTCCAGTTGCTATGATATAGATCATCCATTTGTCGAGTGTGGTAACATCTCTGAAGAGAAATACTACTGTGATGACCAGAATTACAGAGAGTGATCCCAGTAGTTTGAGGAGAAACCCTGTACCCAAAAGCCTGTGTTTGTCATCCGGAGTTTTTACTAGTTCTCGGATAAGAATATTCTGTATCCCCAGTGATTTTAGTGCAGTAAATAGACCCACGAAGGCCATGGCTGTGCTGAGTTGTCCATATTGATCAGTACCTAAATATCTGGCTACGTAAGCGAAAACGATGATCGTAACTGTCATCCTCAACACTCTCTCCAGGAAGAGCCAGGAAGTATTTTCGAAATACTTCTTAAATGTTTTGGATTCAAATACTTTTGCTATGGAAGCTTTATTAATCATTAATGATTTTTGTTATGGAACTTTTGGAATTTTAAATGCTGCAGTTTAAAGAATATAGACAATCAAATTTCATCTATAGGATGTTTGATACTATACGGCTACTACACGGCATTTTTACAAGAGCAAACATTCATTTCTTATCAATGAATTGAATTGCAATATGAGTGTTTTTTTTCATACAAAACTATGTATAACTCATGAATGGTGAATTATAAAGGCTGAATTGACGGATACACTTTATTCAAAGGAAAGATATTACCTAAAAGAAAATAATGGTATTAAGAAGATCCCAAAAAGACAGATTAAGCTAAAAGAAATACGTTAATCTAACAAGTTAAACCATCTCCCATTTTTCATTCACAGAATTTGAATTACCCATACATGACTGAAGGAGGAGATCGATTTCAGTAGTCAGGTCTGAGCTTTTTGGAAAAAGTGGGTCTTGTTCAAATCGGTTGGTCAAATTATTGAGGATATCGTAGTAATGGCACATGGTATGAATAAGTTGGTCGGCCTGATATACTGCAATGGCTTTGTTAAGGTCATGCATTTTAGCTGAGAATTCCACCTGATGATTGTCGATGTGTTCTCCGAAGTTTTTTTGTCGAGGCATAATGATGGGAAACTTGCCTAACATCAAGGCTAATAATACGATGTCTTCTCCCGCATGTGAAACAATCATGTCTGCATGCCTTATCATATCAATATGCTCCTCATATGGGTAAGCAGGTCGTTTTTCCGTAAATTGATCTAGTTTAAATTCAGGCCGAAAACTCCCATATTGTACATATACATTATCTGTAATAATTCCCTCCTGAATAGCAGAATTCACTGATAACAAGAGTCTTGTAAATGGAAAACGTTGATTTCCAGCTGTAACATAAATCATACGAATTGACCTTTATAATGTGCTTTACGGTATCTTGCAGCTAATTCAGGGTATTGGACATATACAAATTCCACAACGGGATAAATCAATTTTCCAGAGAGCGATAAATCCTGTACACGTGTCATGGTTTCTACAAATATGGATTTGATACCCAGTAACCATCCTGCATATATAAAAGGAACACTCACTCCTGCACCCGTAGATAAAATTACTGCGGGTCTTTCTTTTCGTAGGATCTTCATGGCCAGTAGGAAATTTTTAATAAAATTACCTATGTTTCGGTCGGTCGGATAATAGGCGTGATAAACGGTCTCATTTGTCAAAAAATATTCCGTATCGATACTTTGGTGTGTGACCCAAATCCGTTCATAATTGCTCCATGCATCCTGTAAAAGGTACATAGAGAACAGGTGCCCTCCAGATGAGCAAACCAGACATACTTTATCTCCACCCTTGTACATAGTACCTGCAATTGGATTTAATACAGAAATAGAATAACAAATTGATCGGAAAACAAGATCTGCTTACATAATTATTGTATCAAATTTTATTCCATTTAGATAGATTTCATGAAAATTCAATTAAAATTAATACAATTCATCTCCTTGCACTTAATTACAAAGGAAATGTATGAGGGTAGAATGATTTCCTTTCGGTCATAAAACTACACCATTGATCAGTAGATTATATCTTTTGAAGTGTAATCTGAGAATCTTACAGCACAATCGGTTATTTTTGGTCAAAGAAAAATAGTGTACTATGAAATTTATACCTACCGCCCTTGAAGGAGCATATATTATTGGCTTGGAACCCTTCAAAGACGAGCGTGGCCTATTTGCCCGAACGTACTGCAAAAAAGAGTTTGCAGCTATTGGCCATGATGATGATTTTGTTCAAATTAACCACTCCAGAACCATTCCCAAAGCAGCTATACGCGGTATGCATTTTCAGGTACCTCCAAGTGCCGAGACTAAATTGATCCGGGTAATACGGGGAACAATACTCGATGTGATCGTAGACATAAGAAAAGACTCTCCCACTTTCTTACAGCATATACAGGTGGAACTGTCGGAAGACAATATGCGCATGATTTACGTACCTAAAGGCTTTGCGCATGGCTTTCAGACACTTACTGAATATTGTGAAATGATATATCACCATACCGAATTCTATACTCCTGAGAATGAGCGCGGGCTGAAATACGATGATCCCATGTTACACATTTCCTGGCCTTTACCTCCCTCTCTCGTTTCAGATAGGGATCAGAATCATCCAGCATTAGCACAGCAATTTGAGGGGATTGCTGTATAGGTATACCACTTGAGTAATAGTCTATCTTCTTAAAAGAAGAACCCAAATCTGAAGACAATAGAATTAAATTCCTCTGATGTAGAATAGGTGAGGGTAAGAGCGGTGCTCGAGAAGGGACTGATGATTAACCCACCTCCATATCCGTAGTGCCAATCATCTGACTGTTCGCCTTCCAGCCATACTCTACCATGGTCGAAAAAGCCCAATAAGCCTACTTCAAAGGGTAAGTAGTAATTATTGGCTTTAAAAAATGGAAGTCGTAGTTCGATATTGTGAAAAAAGGCATTATCTCCTGCAAATCGTTCTCCCCGGAAGCCTCTAAGATTAGTTCTCCGTCCCAGGGTACTACTTTGAAAGAATTCGTATTCACCTATATTCATGTCATATCCTACTCTTGTAGCGATAATAACGGGAATAATCAACTTGGCTCTGTGATAGAGAGACAACTGAGTGGACAAACGATAGTAGCTTTTATCACCGTCTTCAACATTGGTATTTATAGATTGATCCACTTCCCATCGAAATCCTCTTCTGGGAAATAATACATCATCTCTTGTGTCCAGGGTATAATTCAGTTTTAATCCGAGATAATGTTTGGATTCAAAATCATTGTCTGTCAATCCCGATCGTTCATCATTGACAAATCGGTCTTCAGATCTTTCAATTTCAGTAAATTCATATCTGGGACCCAGCGTAAGGGTGTGTATTTGATGATTGAACGTCTTTTTGAATAGGGGTTCCAGTAGCGCTCTGCTATATCTGAGACGATTAAAATCAAAATCTTCATCAGATTCATCTGTATATTCTGTCTCATTGCCCAAGCCAAAGTAATTGGTTACAAATCTGGGGGCGCTACCTTCAGCTTTCAGCAGGAAGTCCCAGTTTCCAATTGCCCCAATGAAATCTCCTACATAGCTCAGTTGATAGGAACCTGTAGTAAATGCAAGGTTGGCTCGCAAAGCGTGTTGACTTTTGTAGGGGTCTTTCCTAAATCCATGATAGGTGAAATTTACCCCAGCACCCAGCGTGATCCCATCATCCTGATTAAACCCTGGTAATACTAGTGGCAGATAATTATTGTATTTAAATGCTTTGTAATCATAATGATTAACAGCTTCATCATCTGATAAATGGGTGTTAGCAGACGGCCCTGGTTGAATGTAATTGACAGAATCCGTATCGTAGATATGAACACTTTTACGAAGTGTGGTTCGAGATTGATCCACAATCGAATCAGCTCCTGATCCTCCAATAATTCTAATTAGTGGGCCATTTTTGACCTCTCCTGAGAGTTTGAAACGATCACTACCCTTAAGTCCATATAGACGGACTTCTCGGGTTTCATCTTTGATAAACATTCTGCTATATCTTTCAAACTCTATCGCCCCATCATCTTCAAGGGTATAAACTGTTACTCTAGTTGAATCATTGTTAAGTCTTTGAACTTCAAATAATTCTTGATTGTCAGTTCCCACTACGTCAACATCTTTGGCCAGGTACTTGTAGTATCTTGCAGCCATTGCTGGTAAATTTGTCCTCCGCACCCTCAATTTATCCATGATTTCCGGAGCATCTAGCTGATAGATGGGTTCAGGCCATCGAGTAAAAGCCATAGCAATTACATCATCCGTAAGTTTCTCTTGAAGTTGTTGGGCTATACGTATCCAATCGTGTTTATCCTGTTCATTTAAGAAAAATCTATCAAAGTACCTTGCATTGTAGTTGAGGCCCTGGATATCTCTTACTTCATAGTCGAAATCCTGAAACATTCGGGCTCCCCATTCACGTGTAATCAGCCAGGGAATAAACCCATCTACTGAGATGAACACCTGATCGCGGTCCCTCGGTATGGGTTTATAATGTTCGATACGGCCAGAGTCAAACTCTGCCCATCTCCACTGATCCTGGTGTCGGTCCCAATCTCCCATCCACATGTCTAGTAAGCGAGCATTTAACAGTGAAGGTTGAACTACAAACTTGTCGCCCTCATCTCTCATTTCTCTCATGAGATCTTTGGTAGAAGTAATTTCTTCTACTCCACCGAAATGGATATCTGTTTTGCCTTTGGGGGGTTCCTCTGGGCGTTGTTCGAATAGGTACATTTGGTTGCCCACGGATTCATTGAAGTCTCCCAGGATAGGTTGCTGAGGTACATAATAATACATGGGATTCGTATGAAATACGCCTGCCGCCTCAGCCAGTGGAGGCACAGCTAAAGCACCATAGGGATGAGCCATTGCCAAAGCATCCTGAGCAAAGTCTTCTATCACAGTATTTCTAGCTTGGCCCGGTACGAGCAAGGTAATATCTTTCATCACAGACCGCAGTACATATTCATTGCCAATCGTATCTCTAAGTCTGAGAGAAGTAGTTTGTATTCCTCCTCCTTTTTTTATAGGGACCAGTCCACCGTATTTTGTAGTTAGATCGAGCACAGGTAATTTGACGGGAGTTACCCATGCATTTCGGTAGTAATTTCCCAACCATTTACGCTTGGTCTTATTGGCAACATAGAAACTATCTGCCACTGCAAAGACACTATCGGGAGTATTGATCGGCATGCGCTTCGGTTTTCCAGTTAAATAGCTTCTCTCTTTCATCTGATGGCGAAACAAGATCTTCCCCAAAGCGGAATTGTTATCTGGAGCCCACATTTCCATCCATATTTCCCCATTCTCATAAAGCATTATTTTGACAAAACCCTCACCTCTGTACCCTACATCGATGGGGGAGTTTTTTCTCAAATATCCTCCGCTTGTTGCTGCACCACTTCCAATGAAGTGTCTGCTACTTTTTATGATATCAGATAAAGAAAACCCTGGATTTTCCTGAAAATATTGTAACCCTTGATCATGACCATAAGCAAAAATAAGATACCCGGTCTGGATGGTGAGATCCAATAGCATATCTCTGAACGCTTTTTGTACAGGGTGATTCATATTTTGTTCTGAAATGCCCAATTGTTTCAAGGCAGCGTTTATCGTACCTATTCCAGGCAAAGGAAGAAGATGATCCTTCCAGGAAGTATACCCTGCACTAGGACCTACACTCTTGAGGGGATGATGAAAGGCTACCAGAATATTTGTATCATCATATTCGTCAAAAATTTCTGCTAGTTCTTCGACTAGTTCAGTTTTCGTGTCTATACTACATCCATCTACGTTTATATATGATGATTCATTATCAATAAACCACTGAGAGTCTAACAAGAGCAATGTGAGATCATCCGTAAGTTCGATTACTTCCGGGTCTGCACATCCCTTACTCGGCAACCATATATCACCTTTGTCAA
>CAZZEC010000048.1:0-37649 GCA_964652565.1 uncultured Bacteroidia bacterium | reverse complement strand
TGCGATAGGTATATAGCCAGATTTGCTGGAAGTTATCAGACACATTTGGAGCATTGGGGGCTGCCAATAAGGCTCTTTCATTGTCATTGGGAAGGAGATCCAGCTCATATATAGATGGGAAAAAGTTGATGGTTACCGGATCATTAAGCGGAAATCGATATAAGAAACTGTCTATATCGGCATTATTGAGCGTTCCATTGTTGTGTAAAAATACAATATTTTCATGTGAGATATCACCTAGCAGAAGATCCCAGGATTGGTCTTGATCTATGTTTATCATTGATAATGTAGAACCAGCATGTAATACACTTCTTGGAGTAAGTGTTTCATTACATGTTTGATCTAGAAGGATAGAATTGTCTAAACCTGCTTCCTGAAAATTTCCCCAACAGGAGGTATTAATAGTATATGCAAGTGTATCAGTATTTCCCAGTAGTTCAATGGATTGATTTTGATAGTAAATAACGTTTAGCCCATTGACATCAAAACTGAGTATATCTACATCGCCATCAAAATCTACATCTTCAAATGCAGGTATATCTGTAGCAGGCACATATATCGTACTAGAATCATCTGTAATGAGAAGACTATCCATGATTTGAAAGGAAAGTTTATCACCAGAAACATTTCGATAAACGGCAATCCCATTATCTTTGAGTGAATGGGTAAGAAGATCTGATTTGCCATCATTATTCACATCTTTACAAATAGCCCAATTGCGTATTGTTGGAAAAGCTTCAGAATAAGCAGGTTGATAAGAAAACAATACGGAGTCTCCCTGGACAGTTTTCACAAATGGAAGCATAACATCGCCGCTTCTATCAAATACTATTAAATCAGGTATACCATCAAGATTGAGATCTATCTCTGAAAACTGAGGTTCATTTAATCCTCCTGCAAAAGGAAAACGCAATAATCTACCTTCTTCGATTACACGTATGTTGGTTTGGCATATCCCTTGAAATATAGATAGACAGAGAATTGTCTCAATGACTAAATATTTCCACATCATTTCTTATCTAAAACGATACTTCTTGGGAACTCAATATATTCCTTTTCTATGTTGGATGCTAAAATATATATTCTTTTTCCTATGTATTCCTGGATGAGTTGAAGCGTATGTTGGGTATTATGTTCGTCCATAAAACTTGTAGGTTCGTCAAGAAAAAGGACACTTGATTGTGTAAATAATGCGGTAGCAATTTTAACACGTTGAAGCATTCCCGAAGAAAAGAAACGCAGCTTTTTGTTTTTGTGTCGAGCTAAATCCAATATTTCAATAATGTTCATTGGATCAGGAAGGATACAATTTTTAAATGAAAAATGCATGTTAAGATGCTCGGATAAGCTGATATCCAAATATAGTTCCATCGCAGGGCTAGCCCAACTAAGATATCTGTACCAATAATCAATAGGTATTTTACGCTGATCGCTAGTGGTATAGTGGACATACCCTTGTGTGGGAAGCGTGTGTCCTGTCAAAATATGCATAAGTGTAGATTTCCCAGAACCGTTTGCACCAATTAAGGCAAGATGTTCTTCAGGATGAATATCTAGTGTGAGATCTTTGAATATCCATCGTTGATAAAACTTTTTTCCAAGTTGATGTACGGATATATGAATAGGATGATCCAATAAGTTTTTATTCGATTTACGGGGATCCACTAAGACAGTTATAACAGATATGAGCAACCTAAAAGAGCAGACGGAGAATGTCTGCTCATAAATATAATGTATTGAAACATCTTATGGTTAAAGATGTCCATTTGTATGTTTATGCCCTTTGATAATTCCGCGTTCTGCATTCCTAATAAATGCTATCACCTCATCCCTTTCTATCGTAGCGGGAAGGTGTGCTTCAATATAATCTAGTGCATTAGCGGTATTTTTGCCAGTGAGAAAAATATGGCGATATATTTCCTGTATATGATTGATAGTTTCGGTGCTAAATCCTCTTCTGCGTAGACCAATGGAATTGACACCGTCGTATTGCAAGGGTTCCCTTCCTGCTTTTACGAATGGAGGGACGTCTTTTCGAACTAGCGAACCACCAGCGATAAATGAGTGCTTTCCTGCCTTTACAAATTGATGAAAACCTGTCATTCCTCCTACGACAACATGATCATCTATTTCAACATGCCCGGCGATATTCACAGAATTAGAAATAATTACATTGTCTCCGATCAGGCAATCGTGAGCTATGTGAACATATGCCATAATGAGTACGTTTTTACCGATCTTTGTAGATCCTCTGTAAGATGTACCTCTATTAAGGGTAGCACATTCTCTGATGGTAGTATTTTCTCCAATGATAAGTGTTGTACGTTCACCTTCAAATTTCAGATCTTGAGGAATAGCAGAAATTACTGCACTTGGGAAGATTTTGCAGTAGTCTCCAATTCTTGCACCATCAAAGATCGATACATTAGATCCAATCCAACAGTTACTACCAATGGTAATCTCACCATGAAGGGTTGTATTGGGTTCTATATGTACTTCGTCACCAATCTTTACCTGGGGATTTATCCCATTGAGACTGGAAGAATCTCTTTGTCTCCAGTATTCCAATTGCCGGGTATCGGCAGAAATAAATACACTGGAATGGATACGGCAATTTTTACCGATTTTTACTCCATTTCTTAGCGTTACATTTGGCCCTATAATCGTACCTTCCCCAATTTCAACATTAGCCTCAATGGTGGAAAAGGGACCGATCGAAACAGTTTCATCGATCTGAGCGGACTCATCGATGAAAGATTGTGGATATCTACCGTTAGTTTTTAAAGATGTTATCATGATTTCTCTTTTGGAACGATACTGGCAACCATATCTGCAAAACTAACCACCTGACCATTTACAGTAGCCTGGCCTTTCATTTTACAAATACTTCTTTTCATGGTAATGAGTTCGAGTTCAAAAACCAGTGTATCCCCAGGGACAACGGGCTTCTTAAATCGTGCATTATCGATAGCTACAATATAAACCCATACATCCTCAGGATTATCTATGGTGTTAAGCAAAAGAATACCTCCAACCTGGGCCATAGCTTCTAATTGTAAAACACCTGGCATTATGGGATTCCCTGGGAAGTGTCCTTGGAAGAAGGGTTCGTTGATTGTAACATTCTTGACGCCAGTAATACTATTGGATGTAAAATCTGTTATTTTATCAACTAGTAAGAAAGGATACCGATGGGGTAGAATCCTCTGTATGGCGTTTATATCAAAGATGATTCCGTCCTTTTCCACGGTTTGAAATTTACGAGTTATACGATTTTGATTTACTTTTGATTTAATCATCTTTGCCAATTCAACATTTGCTTTGTGTCCAGGTCTTGTAGCTTCTACCTGACCTATGATAGGAACACCTACAAGTGCTAGATCACCTACGAGATCAAGCAATTTATGTCTTGCCGGTTCGTTCTGGTGTCTCAAGCCCAGATCATTGAGTACGCCCTCTTTTATTCTAATATTAGGCTTATTGAAAATTTCAGAAAGCCTATGCAGTTCATGATCATTGATTTGACGATCGACAAAGACCAGGGCACTTTCTAAATCTCCCCCTTTAATCAGACCAGCATTATATAGATGTTCTATTTCATGCAAAAAGACAAAAGTACGGCTGTCCGCAATTTCTTTAGGAAATTCGTCCAGGCTGGTTAATTTGGCTACTTGTTCCTTTAAAATGTGCGAATTAAAATCAATGAGAACAGATGCGTTAAAATCATTGGATGGAGATACTTCCAGTCTGACTTGTCTATCACTTTCTTCGTAGCAAATACGTTCTGTGATGACAAATGGATTTCTGTATGCATCTTGTTCTTTCAGGCCCGCAGAAAGCAAAGAATCAGAAAAAGATTTTGCACTTCCATCCATAATGGGTGGTTCAGGGCCATTGATTTCAATTAATATATTATCAATTCTCAGTCCAGCTAGTGCTGCGAGTGTATGTTCTACAGTATGTACTTTGGCTCCATTTGAAGCGATGGTAGTGCCTCTGGAGGTATCAATTACGTTTTCTACTAATGCTGCAACTTTGGGTTTCCCAGGTAAATCCACGCGTTGAAATACATATCCGTGACCTACAGGAGCGGGTCTGAACGTCATAGTAACTGATAAGCCGGTATGAAGTCCCTTACCTGTGACTGATACTGATGTACGTATTGTATGTTGTTTATTTGACAAGCTGGTCAATTCTTATTTAGCTAGACAATGGCGAAAATAACAGTTTATTTAGATATATTACTAAGCTTTTGTTCAAGTTCTAATATTCTTTTGTCCATATGAGTGAGCTTGCGTATTAAAACTTCCGTTCGCAGTTGGTCCACGTAGGGTTGTGCTGGTATTCCTCTCCAGGAAGTATCCTTTTGCTTAATCGACTTACTAATACCCGATTTCGCTCCAATTTTAGTATTATCAGCTATTTGTATGTGACCCACAATACCTACCTGACCACCTATTACATTGTTTTTTCCGAGTTTGGTACTTCCTGAAATTCCTGTTTGAGCAGCGATAGCTGTATGCGCCCCTATTTCAACATTATGAGCAATTTGTACAAGATTATCTAATTTTACTCCATCTTCAATAATTGTGGCGCCCATAGTTGCCCTATCAATAGTAGTATTAGCACCGATCTCTACATGGTTGCCCACCGTAACATGACCTATTTGGGGGATTTTCATATAAGTTCCATCATCTTGTGGAACGAATCCAAAGCCATCACTACCAATTGTAGCCCCTGAATGAACAACGCATTGGTGGCCGATTATACAGTCTTGGTATATGGTAGTATTAGGGTAAATAACAGTATGCTGATCGATAGTTACATTATCTCCAATAAATACTTGAGGATAAATTTGAACGTGATCGGCTATTGTAACATTTTGTCCAATGAAAGAAAATGCACCGATGTATACATCATTTCCAATGGAGGCCGAATCCGAAATGTAGGCCAGTGGATGTATACCTTGTTTTGCAGGTCTTTGGAGATTGGAGACGTAGTACAGAAGTTTTGAGAAAGCCAAATAGGGGTGGTCAACTTTTAGAAAAGTTGTGGTCGAAGACGTATTTATTTGAAGATCACGAGATATAATAATTGCCGAGGCTTTCGTTGAGTCTACAAAGGTTAGATACTTAGTATTGGCAAGAAATGTGATACTTCCTGGTTGTGCTTCTTCTATTTTTGCTACATCACAGATTAAGATGTCAGGATCACCTTCAACCTCTGCATCGAGCATTTCTGCTATCTGATTTATTTTGAGATTCATAAAAGATTTAACATATTAATCTTTGTGTCAAAGGTAATAAATATTACTAAGGATATTCTTTGCGATAACACGAAAATTCCTTAGTTTGTTTCTATCCATCTATTCTTTGTATAGATCCCCTTGATTTTCCCCAAAAGTGTTCTACCCGTAAAAGGTGTGTTTTTGGCACGAGATGGTATAGCGTCAGAACTTAATACCCACTCTTTAACGGGATTGAACAAGGTAAGGTTGGCTTGCCGGTCTTTTTGTATGGTTTGAACGGGTAGTTTTAAGATTTTCCTGGGATTAATGCTAATTAATTCTATCCAGCGTGATAGATTTATGTAACCCGGTTCGACCAGTTGCATTAATGCCAAAGAGAATGCTGTTTGTAATCCAAGCATTCCATACTCAGCCAGGGCAAATTCTTGATTTTTTTCTTCTGGTCCCTGTGCAGCATGACCTGTACATAATATATCTATCTTTCCAGCACCTATGGCGTTTTTCAACTGTTGAACCTGAGAAGGGGCTCTCAACGGAGGAAAAATCTTATAATGGGTATGAAAAGTAGATACAGCCGAATCATCCAATGCGATGTAGGGTATGGCGACACCTGAAGTGATCCTTGAATTACCGTTTGTGATGCTATATATTTGCTCGATGGTATCAGGAGAACTTATGGGTTGTAAATGAAGTCTCGTTCCTGTATAATTAGCATACATCACATTTCTATATGCAGTGGTGTATTCTGCCAACTCAGGGATGCCTTTCATACCGAGGATCACTGATTGATCTCCTTCATTCATATGCCCCAAACTGGTAAGAGATGTCTCGCTAGGATAATTGATGACCAATCCATCAAATGCATTTACATATTGAAGGGCGCGAAGTAATACTTCGGGCACACAATCTGCATCATGTCCATCTGTGTAAGCAAGAACACCTGCCTGGTGGAGTTCATACATTTCAGAAAGTTCTCTACCCTGATAGCCGTGAGTTAAAGTACCAGTAAAATGAAAGTTAATAGATAGTTCATTCGCTTTTGATCGTAAGAAACTTACAACTTGACTGTGATCTATACATGGTAAAGTATTAGGATAGCACAATATGTCAGTAAATCCTCCTGATGCGGCTGCTTGTGCTAATTCCTGCATGGTCTCTTTCCACTCGTATCCCGGTTCACGGAGTTCAACGCATAGGTCAATCCATCCTGGAGAAACATGCAGACCATCTTCTTCGATGATTAGTTGAATAGACTCATCCGTAATACTTCCCGCTGCTGCTATATCAATAATTTGATCGTCTTCAACAAGGATATCAGATACTACCTCATGATGAGGGGATTGTGGGTCAACTATCTTGACATTACGAAATAGAATTACGCTCATAATGATGTATAGTGCTCAACCTTGTCTGAACACTTTTAATATGATGATTTCTGACAACAGAAATAAAACTGCCAGCAATATACAGTATTTCCACAAAGGAAAACCCTGACGAGATTGTTGAATATTTTGACTTATGGTGTTGGCTTGTGGTGACAGTACTTGAATACCCTGCAGATTGTATTCTGTAAGTATCCGATTTAGTTCATTTGAAGATGCAAAGGCCAATTTAGATTCTTCATCAGAAATATTAAACGCTATTTTCTGTAGCAGACGGTCTTCCTGTTCCAATCGGTAATTTCCAGGTAATAGATCTAATTTATCAAAATTCAAGATCAATCCTCCGCTTTGATTATATTGTTCTGGAATGAGTTCAATGTCATCTTCATTTATCAAATAAATAAGATCCTTTACACTTGTACGAATGAATTTGGGTTCTGATGAACCAATCAGGCGTGAGGATTGTACCTGTTGAGTTTGATTTAGTATTTGGGTAGCGCGAAAAATGAAAGGAGCGAAAATCGTTTTAACATGAAAATCTGTCCAGTCATCACCCGGGAAAGTAGTAAATGTGTAAATTAATCCCTCATTTACTTTAGACTCGATGACCAGGGGTAACTCGCTATTTACGGAAAGTATTCGATTGTGTATGGTTTGATTGTCCAGGGACATGGGATGAATTTTGAATACTCTTGGGGCGTCGAATTCTCTGTTTTTTCTATTATCAGAAAAGATCCCTTCAAATACGGGATGGTCCAGATCGACCTCATTTGCTGGAATACCATCTTGATAGGTAACCGTCGTCCCCCATTCACCGACATTAATTTCTCTAAAGAAACTGTTTAGCGCATCGATATTAAGATTATCTCCTGGAAAAAACATCATGCTTCCACCTTCATCCAGGAAGCTGCTTATCTTGTCAGACAATCCAGTACTTACATCTCTGATTCCCATTAAAATGATGGAGCGATAATTTTCAAAAGATACTTGAGAAACATTTCTTACGGGAATGAACTCTGCTTCGAACTGATTAAAAAGAGATTCAAATAATACACGCATGTTATTGGAAAACTGACCTTCTACGACTAATATTTTTTCTTGATCGGGTACATATAGGGAAAAATATCTTCGATTATCAAAATCAATGGGATTGTCATTTATCTCTATATACCCTGATAACCATCCAGTGCTTGGAGGGGTAAATGTGAGGTCCAGTGCCTTGGTAGAAGTAGAGGTGACTTCTTCATTATCAATTGCTACCACTTTGTCTTCCAGTAATACCCGTATATTTAAGTCGCTAATGGCATTTTTACCATCATTTACAACTTGCATGGTCATCTTTACGGGTTTTTCTGCTTCAATGATTTGGGAAGTTATTTGATGGCCAGCTATATAGGCATTTTGTTGTTCTCTATTAGCCAAAGGAACATAATTCACTATCAGATTCGTATCTAAGATAGAGACATTCTGTGTATCGGCTAATACTGTGGATTTCTGAAAATCGCTAAGGAAATATACCTCTTGGATCCCATAACTTGAGCGGGAAAATATATCCCGAATAAATGATAATAATTCAAGATGACTCAAGGTATTTTGCTCCAACTGGATTGTTCTTATGATCTCAGTAGCTTCTTCTTTAGGAAGAAAATTTGCATTAAACAGAAGTCCGGAGGTAGGCATGACAAGAAATTCATCTTGTTCAGAATAGTCATTTAATATCTGTTGACTGAGAGAAAGAGCTTGTTTAAGATAATCGCCTTTATCATTGCCCGCAGACATACTAAGAGAATTGTCAATTACAAATACCACAGAACGATTGCCTTTAATAAGATTCTGATTTTTTCCAACCCAAATGGGATTAGCAAATGCCAGGACAATCATCGTTATCGCCAATAAACGGAGTAATAATAATAGCCATTGTTGAAGTTTTACTCGTCTTACCACTGTCTTTTTCACCGCTTTAACAAAGGCTACGTTACTAAACAGTATTTGCTTAGGTCGTTGTAAATTAAAAAAGTGAATAATAATAGGTACAGCCAAGGCCGTCAGTCCCCACAGAATAGCCGGATTTAAAAAGGTCATGTATCTTCTTGAGAATATTAATTTCAAACTTCCATTCGTCTGATCATACAAATATATAGAAGAATTAGGGATTTGTAAGAAAGATTGTATTTTAGCCATTATGGAAAAGATGAACCGAAATCGCTTCTTACGAACATCTGCTACTGTCGCGGGATCTGCCCTTCTTAGTTCTGCATGTACAAATGGTGGAGGTCAAACCGTATCTCAAGGTGAGGGAAGTCCAAACATCATCACCAATAAGACATATAATTGGAAGATGGTTACCACCTGGCCCCCAAATTTTCCTGTGTTGGGGGAGGGATGCAGCCTGTTTGCTAAATGGGTTGAAGAAATGTCTGGAGGAAGAATGAAAATCCAGGTTTTTGGAGGTGGAGAATTGGTACCTGCATTGGAAGCCTTTGAAGCGGTCAGTAACGGTATTTCTGAAATAGGAAATGGTGCATCTTATTATTGGGCGGGGAAAGTGCCAGAGGCACAATTTTTTTCAACCGTGCCATTTGGAATGAACGCTCAGCAAATGAATGCCTGGATTAATAATGGGGAGGGACTAAGACTATGGGAGGAAACGTATGCTCCCTTTAATTTGCAGCCTGTACCTGCAGGAAATACTGGCGTCCAGATGGGGGGATGGTTCAACAAGGAAATCAACGATGTATCGGATCTTGAAGGACTGAAAATGAGAATTCCAGGTCTGGGAGGCAAAGTATTGACAAAGGCGGGAGGCTCTGCTATTAATGTGGCGGGAGGAGAAATTTATACAAATTTAGAAAGAGGCGTAATTGATGCTACTGAATGGATTGGTCCTTATCACGATTATTTGATAGGATTTCACAAAATAGCTAATTACTACTACTATCCAGGATGGCATGAGCCTGGGACAGTATTAGAAACATTTTTCAATAAAGGGAAACTCGAATCTTTACCCGCAGATCTTCGTGCTATTCTGATTACTGCTGCCCACAGACAAAATTTGTGGATACTGGCAGAATTTGAAGCAAAAAATAACATCTATCTCGAAAAAATCATAGCTGAGTCAGAGGCAGAGATTCGCGTTTTTCCTTCTGAGGTGCTAGCAACACTTAGATCATTGACTGAGGAAGTTGTTGGAGAACTTGTTGAGGGTAATTCCAATGCACAGAAAATATATCAGTCCTATCAAAAATTCAGGAAAGGCGCACAAAACTGGTCTACGCTTACAGAGAAAATCTTTTACGATCAACTTCAGGTTAGTTAAAACCAGAACCTTATGAGTGAAGGAAATAAAATAATCAATAAAAGTACCATAAGTTGAATAATAACAAAGGGGACAATGCCGCGATATAGATGTTGGGTAGTTACTGACGGAGGTGCAACCCCTTTTAGGTAGAACAACGAGAATCCAAAAGGAGGAGAAAGGAATGAAGTTTGCAGATTGAGGGCTAAGAGAATCCCCACCCAAATCAGATCTGTTCCATATTGTTGGAATACAGGGGCTACTACAGGTACAAAAATGAAGATGATCTCGATGAAATCTATGAAAAAGCCGGCGATAAATACGGCGACCATGACGATCAAAAGAAACATCTCAGGACTCAGTTGTGCTTGAGTAATCAGTTCTATCAGTTGTCTATCTCCTCCCAAACCTCTGAAAACAAGCGAAAAGGCTGTTGCTCCTATGAGTATAATAAATACCATAGAAGTGAGATGTGTAGTTTCGCGCATGACATCTTGAAACAAACTCAAGGAAAGTTTACGTTTCTTTTGGGTAGAGAATATAGTAAGTAAGGTTGCTCCCAATGCTCCTACTGCTGCGGCTTCTGTTGGAGAAGCAACACCGGCAAAAATAGACCCAAGTACTGCTAAAATTAACAGTAAAGGAAGTAGAAAAGCAGATAATGTCTGATAAAGGATTTGCCTGTTAAAGCTGGAAAAGCGTTCTGACGCTGGCATACTTGGCGCAGATTGTGGTTTTACAGCAGCCGTTATAAGAATGTAGAGTATGTAGAGAAGAACCAATAGGACTCCAGGCATGACTGCTGCAGCAAATAAATCTCCTACAGACACATTTAATACACTTCCCAGCAAGACAAGTACTACTGAAGGAGGAATGATCTGCCCTAATGTGCCAGAAGATGCAATTGTACCGGTTGCTAGCTCTGGACTGTACCCACGCTTAAGCATTGTGGGAAGACTGATAAGTCCCATAGTGATCACAGTTGCACCGACAATACCCGTTGATGCAGCTAATAATGCACCTACTATCACAACTGATATAGCCAACCCTCCTCGGTATTTACCAAATAGTTTGGCCATGGTCTCTAACATGCTTTCTGCTAACCCTGACTTTTCTAACATGATCCCCATATAGATAAAAAGCGGTACTGCGATGAGCACATAATTTTGCATAGTACCGAATATTCTCAATGGTAGGAGTAGGAAAAAGTCTGAACCTAAAAATAATAGCCCAAAAATGATAGATACACCTCCAAGTGTGAATGCTACTGGGAAACCCAATAGTATTGCCAGGAAAATGATCCCAAAAAGAATAAAAGGTAATGATTCATTCATGAGGTAGTAAATAAAATGAGGAAGTCAACTGAAGTATTCAATCTAACTTTATCATGTTGTACTTTGAGGAGTTAGTATGACAATAAGGGATGTGCTTATGACTGACACAGCTTGAATCAACAACAGTGTAAATCCTATGGGAATAGCTCCTTTGATCAACCATCTTGCGGGAAGTCCACCTGGGTCTGGAGATGATTCATTGATAGAGAATGCATTTAGCGTAAATTGCCATGAACTTAAAATGATTATCCAGCAAAAAGGTATGAGGAGGATTAATGCTCCGATAATATTCACCCATGCTTGGAACTTTGGGGACATCTTACTGTAGAAGACATCTACCCTTACGTGTTTATCGTGCTTGAGGGTGTAAGCAGCTCCTAATAGAAAAATGAGTGAATATAAATGCCACTCCATTTCAAAGATAGCGATAGAAGTATTGTTGAAAAGGTATCTCATGGCTACATCATAACAAATAAGAAGCATGAGGATAGTTGTGAGCCAGGAGACGATCCTACCACTGTATTCACTAATGGTATCTGTGAAATGTGAGATCGACTGTAGAAATTGCATGTGATGTAAGGTAATGTATCTGCGTATTATTACGTAATTCTGTAAAATACGCAAATATTTACTCCTAAATCAATAAATCTGTAGTTCATTTAGTCTCGTAATAGCTTGAGGATGATTTTCAGCTGCGGCGACCCTAAGAGAAGATAATGCTGTTGCGGTATCTTTAGGGAATTGCCTTAATAACAACAAGTGAGCATACAAGTAATGTCCACTGGGCCATCCTTTCTGGGCCGATATTTTGGCATATTGTAATGCTTTGTTTTTGTTAGTAGAAACTCCTCTGCCTTCATGATACATAATGGCCAGCATGTATGCGCCCTCACCATCTAATGCATTGCTAGCCTTAAGAAGATAATTAGCACTGGCTTTGTATTCATAAGCTGAATTGTTGGAGGTAGCTCTGGCAAAAACTGTTTTGCCATCATTAAGATTTTTTGCCTCTTGTGCTGAAGATTGGCTACGTGTTATTCTGGCATTGTTTTTATCCACTACGGGAATATTAACGTTGCTTTTGTTGGGGTTGGACGGCAGAGAAGGCCTGGGGCTTGTTTTGGGCACATCTTCCTGAGCATCTGTAGCATTTTCAGCTACTGTAGCATCATTATTTTCCAATCTGTTTGTGAGTTGTTTAACTCTCACAGAAGCTCTGAGGTAATCTGATTCCCCTTTGATCTCATCTGTTGCTTCAATTTGTAAGGCATTCTGATAATTTGTGAGACTTTTTACCAAATCAGAATCCTCTCCATCGTAGTAGAAGTCGCCGAGCTTTACATAAGCAATGATCAGGTTTTCATTGAGGACCTCAGGGACTACAAGGGTATCTCTTATTGCAGCCTCTTTAGCTTTTTCGTAATAATACACAGCCTGGCCCCATTGATCTGTTTTGAAAGCATTATCTCCTAAGGATTTTAATTGAGACATGCTACGCGTGTTATCCAATGCCCTGTCATTGGCTTGATCAAACATGGACCTTACACGAGTTTTATTTGTTTCATCGGGTGCTAACTCAAGAGCTTTGCGAAGGGTATCAGCGGCAGCTTCATAATTTTGGGATTCCAATAGTGCTTGACCTTCGCTGTAAAGATTGTCAAACTGTTCTTGTTTCTGATTATTGGAAAACCACCAAATACCCAAAAATGTCAAAGCGATGATTCCTACAAGTACACCAGATGCAATATACATATTTCGAGGTGTAAGAAATTCTTTCCAGGGGATTGCTGGAGTATTATCAGAATTTATGTCAGTACCTGTATTTTTTTGTTTTTCTGTAGAAGTTAAGTCGGATGTGTCATTGCTATCAGTGGTAGCTGCGGTAACCTGTTCTATTTGAAGCATATAGCAGGAAAAGTCGTCTTGTGTACTTCCTCTGCTTAAATTGGCAATTTCCTTGATAAGAAATTCAGGTGATTGTCCTTCCTTAAAAAGCATGGAAAGGGTCCTGTCGCCTACTTGCTCCAGGATTCCATCCGAGGCAACAAAAATATAATCATCTGCATGTACTGAATCCAAAGGCATTTTGCGAATATTCAGTATCGCAGGATGTTCTTCACCGTAAATTATGGGTGGAATGTCATCAGGGGTATCACTTTTTTCTCCGGGTTTTGCAGTAGGAGAAATATTTTGTGCTGCGAGTAAGGTTTCTTGTTTTTTATGATAATAGAAAATAGGGCTGTTTCCTACCCATGCAAAAAGGATGTTTTGTTCACCAAAGTATACCAGAGATAATGTAGAACCCATCCCTACACTGGAAGAATGAAGTTTCATATATCTGGAGAGTTCACTCTCTGCTACTTTCAATGCACTTTTTAGATCTTCTGATTCGGGCTCTTGACCCTCGGGCAATGAATTGAGATAGTTTGATACCTGATCAGCAACAATTTTGGAAGCGATATCTCCTTTATCATGGCCTCCCATTCCATCACATACTATGAATAGTCTTTGGTCGATTGTTGCTTTTCCAAGATTGGGATAGATGTAATCCTCGTTTACTTCTCGTGTTCCCCTTTCATGTAATGCGGCAGGTTGTTTAAGTGTGATATTCATGGACGCGCATTTAAGATTTGATACTAAGTATGTACCTGTTAGTTGTCCAACAGGTACATTATTTTATAATTTGTCTGGAATATACAAACTAGTTCCTTTTAATTAGGAAAAAATATTTTCAACTAAAATACTAGTAAGTTTAGTAAAAACCAAACTTAAAGAGTGTAATGAAAGGGCAAATATTCACAAAATCGGTCAATGATAGATTTCGCCTCCTTTGGTGACAAACTCTTTAGCTTTTTCACGCATACCCTCTTCAAGTGCTTCTTTTTCATCTAATCCCTGGGACTTAGCATATTCTCTTACATCCTGGGTTATTTTCATCGAGCAAAAATGAGGTCCACACATCGAGCAAAAATGAGCTACTTTGGCGCCATCTGCAGGAAGGGTTTCATCGTGATATTGGCAAGCTGTATCTGGATCAAGAGATAAATTGAATTGATCTTCCCATCGAAATTCAAAACGAGCTTTACTGAGGGCATTATCCCGATATTGAGCTCCTGGATGTCCTTTCGCAAGATCAGCAGCATGAGCGGCGATTTTATAAGTGATCACTCCTGTTTTTACGTCCTCTTTATTGGGGAGTCCCAGGTGCTCTTTGGGAGTGACATAGCAGAGCATAGCTGTACCAAACCATCCGATCATTGCAGCTCCGATTCCAGAGGTTATATGATCGTAGCCTGGAGCTATATCTGTCGTGAGGGGACCCAATGTATAGAATGGAGCGCCCTGGCAAATCTCCAGTTGTTTGTCCATGTTTTCTTTGATCATATGCATAGGGACGTGTCCCGGGCCTTCAATCATCACTTGTACATCGTGATTCCAGGCAATCTGTGTGAGTTCTCCCAGGGTCTCTAGTTCTGCAAATTGTGCGCGGTCATTGGCATCTGCGATGCTTCCAGGACGTAGGCCATCACCCAGTGAAAAGGAAACATCATAGGCTTTCATGATCTCGCAAATGTCTTCAAAATGGGTATATAAAAAATTCTCCTTATGATGAGCCAGACACCATTTGGCAAGAATGGAACCCCCTCTGGACACAATACCTGTAACGCGATTAGCCGTAAGGGGAATGTATCTCAGTAACACACCCGCGTGTATGGTAAAATAGTCTACTCCTTGTTCTGCCTGTTCGATCAATGTATCTCTGTAAATCTCCCATGTCAGCTCTTCGGCTTTTCCCTGTACTTTTTCCAAAGCTTGATAAATGGGTACTGTTCCAACTGGTACTGGAGCGTTTCGGATAACCCATTCACGCGTTTCGTGTATGTTTTGTCCGGTAGATAGGTCCATGATTGTATCTGCTCCCCATCTACAAGCCCAAACTGCTTTTTCAACTTCCTCTTCGATACTCGAAGTAACAACAGAGTTTCCAATATTTGCATTAATCTTGACCAGGAAGTTTCTGCCGATGATCATAGGCTCAGACTCTGGATGATTGATGTTGGCAGGTATAATTGCCCTTCCTGCGGCCACTTCCTCTCTCACAAATTCTGGTGTAATATATTTTTTAGGCGTGTTGGCCCCAAAACTTTGCCCCGGATGCTGCGTGGCTAACGCTTCTTGCATATCATCTATACGTTGATTTTCTCGTATAGCTATATATTCCATTTCTGGAGTGATTATTCCTTTCCTTGCATAGTGAAGTTGAGTGACAGTGTTACCTTTGCTCGCTTTTAACGGTTTGGGTAGATTGGGAAATCTTACCTGATCCAGGTGCATATCAGATAGCCTTTGGGTTCCATATTGAGAACTGAGGTTTTCTAACTGTTGTACATCATTGCGATCACGTATCCATGGTTCTCTTAATCTCTGCAAACCTTTGTATACATCAATGCTAATGTTGGGATCAGTATAAGGTCCGCTGGTATCATACACTGTTACAGGTGGATTGGATTGGACATGACCATTGAAAGTAGCCTTAGTATCAGAAAGACTGATTTCACGCATAGAGACTTTAATATTGTGTATGTTCCCTTTTACGTAAATCTTTTTGGATGAAGGCAGAGGTTGTCTGCTAATAACCTCTTGACGGGGTATCCTTTCTTGTTTTTTCATAAGTAAATTTCTTGTGTACAATATGGTATTTGATGAAAACTTTCTACCAAACGGGTGGGGGATACCAAGCCTTTTAACATTAATCTTCTGGTACTTTTCCCTTCGACAGTACTAACTGTATCAGGTTTTGAGGGTATAATCTCAGTCCAAATTCTCAGGTGGACACCCCTAAAGTACCCGTTGGTCAATAAGTTTAAGTTCTATGATTTACTATATATCTCTTAAAAACCCAAAAAAATCCGTTTTGTTATGGAGAAATTATATTCGTTTCCGACCGGATTTTTTGTTGTTCCTCCGAGTAACCCTAACATTCGAAACAGGTGCTTCCTGTTTCATGGATAAACCTATTCGCTTTCTTTCTATTTCTATACTCACCACTCTCACCTGCACTTTTTGATGCACTTTTACTATTTCACTAGGATGTTTGACAAACCGGTCAGCTAATTGGCTCAGGTGAACGAGTCCATCCTGGTGTACGCCTATATCCACAAATGCTCCAAAGTCAGTAATATTTGTTACAATTCCCGGTAAGACCATGCCCTCTTCCAGATCTTCCATCGTATTTACCCTTTCATCAAAACTAAATAATTCAAATTTATCTCGAGGGTCTCTACCCGGTTTTGTCAATTCAGCTAAAATATCATTCAAGGTAGGGATACCTACTTTATCTGATACATAGCGGTTGAGATCTATTTTTTTACGAATAGCACTTTGTTGCATGATTTGAGGAATATCTGAAGAGAGATCGGAAGCCATTTTCTCGACAATGTGATAGCTTTCGGGGTGAACTGCACTGGCATCAAGGGGATTGAGCGCATCCTGTATTCGTAGAAACCCGGCTGCCTGTTCAAATGCTTTTTCCCCCAGACGCGGAACGTTCAACAGTTCTTTCCTCGATTTGAAGGGCCCGTGGTTCTCTCTGTGATCGATAATATTTTGAGCCAGCGAAGGGCCTAGCCCAGATACGTAGGTCAATAATTCTTTGCTGGCAGTATTCAGTTCTACCCCCACAGAGTTTACACAACTTATGACCGTGTCATCCAACGCTTTTTTAAGTTGGTTTTGATCCACATCATGTTGGTACTGACCCACACCAATAGATTTAGGATCTATCTTTACCAATTCTGCCAAAGGGTCCATTAAGCGTCTACCTATTGATACGGCTCCTCTGACAGTAACATCGTAATCTGGAAATTCTTCTCTGGCAATTTCAGAAGCAGAATAGATAGAGGCACCACTTTCATTTACCATGACGACAGGTATATCTTTGTTAAAGTCAATATTTTTGGCGAATGCTTCTGTTTCTCTACTTGCCGTGCCATTCCCAACAGCTATTACCTCCAATTGATATTTTTCTACTAACGCCTTTATCGCTGCTGTTGCTTGCTGGACCTGTGTTTGGGGTGGGTGAGGATAGATAGTTTCGTTTTTAAGCAATTTTCCCTGTTCGTCTAAACACACTACTTTACATCCCGTTCTAAATCCAGGATCTATCGCTAGCAAGCGTTTTTTTCCTAAAGGTGGTGCCAATAAAAGCTGCCTCAAATTCTCGGTAAAAACTTTGATGGCTTCTTCATCAGCCTTTTCTTTAGTCCACAACCTAATTTCCGTTTCTATAGATGGAGCCATTAAACGCTTGTAACCATCTTTTATCGCCATTTCGAGTTGTGGTGTACAATCGTTGTACGAGTTAATGAACTGCTTCTCTAAGACATATAATGCTTCTTCTTCCTCGGGTTGCATAGATAGGGAGACAATTAACTCTTTTTCAGCTCGCCTTAATGCCAGCATTCTATGGGAGGGTATCTTTGTGATAGGTTCTTCCCAATCAAAGTAATCCCTGTACTTTTGTCCTTCCTGTTCTTTCCCTTTGATCAATTTCGTCCTGACGTTAGAAGTCCGTTTATACAGTCTTCTTATTTTTTCTCTGGCTCCCTTATCTTCATTGATTTTTTCGGCAATGATATCTCTGGCCCCTTTTAACGCTTCATCCACACTTTCCACTCCTTTCTCACTATTAACATATGGTAAGGCTTCTTTTTGTGGATCTGTATGATTTTTTTGAGCAAAGATCATATCTGCAAGTCCTTGCAGTCCCTTTTCTCTTGCTATTGTTGCACGCGTTCTTCTTTTAGGCTTATAGGGAAGATATATATCCTCTAATTCACTCATCAGGGAGGCAGATCCTATAGCATCTTTTAACTCTTCAGTAAGAAGTTCACGTTCCTCCAATGATTTGAGGATGCTCATCCTCCGTTTATCCAACTGTTCTAATTGTTCTTTCCGATCTCTGATATTGGCAAGTTGAATTTCATCGAGATTTCCCGTTGCTTCCTTGCGATAACGAGCCATAAAAGGGATGGTTGCACCTTCCGAAAGCATTTGTAGGGTAGCGGAGACCTGCTCAGACCTTATCGCTAACTCATCAGCAATTGTATTTGCGTAAGATTGAATCATATATGCAAAATTGATCCTTCAAAGATACAAGTGGACAAGAAGAGAGGCAAACATCTCCTTACGATCAAGGTATAAGTTTTTTATCTTTGCCTCATGGTGGGTATCAATACCTTCCGATTGTAAGATTTCAATATGCCAAACAAGTCAATCACTCTATTTCCCAATCCCAAAATAAATCTTGGATTGTTCATCAAAGGCAAACGTTCAGATGGGTATCATTTGTTGGAAACGGTCCTGTATCCCATAGAAAATGTTGTAGATGAATTGAATATTGAATTAGCACATCACGGAGAATGTCGTTTAACTATCGAAGGGATTCAATTATCAGGAGCCATAACTGAAAATTTATGTATAAAAGCATATAACATACTAAAGAAGGAAATACCCAATCTCCCAGGTGTTAATATTCATTTGATCAAAAGAATTCCTGCAGGTTCAGGTTTGGGAGGTGGGTCTTCCGACGCGGCATTTACGCTCAAGGGACTCAATGATTTGCTAGAATTGGGATTTAGCATAGAACAACTAGCTGTATTTGGGGCAACATTGGGTGCTGATGTTCCGTTTTTTTTATATAATCGTCCTTTATTAGCAAGTGGAATCGGTACTGAATTTGAGATGATTGATATAGAACTTTCTTATAGTCTGAAACTTAATACCTCTCAAATACATTCGTCTACAGTGGCTGCGTATAAACAGTTGGACTATCGTATGTTTGATCCCAAAAGGAGTTTACGTGAAGTAATTGAACTTCCCATTGCTGATTGGAAGGGTCGCTTAGTAAATGACTTAGAAGTTCCAGTATTTCAAATTCATCCGGAAATTTCAAACATTAAATCTCAGTTTTACGAATCAGGTGCAGTGTATGCTGCAATGAGTGGAAGTGGAAGTGCCGTATTTGGTTTGTTTGAAAAATTGTGATACTATCATTGCTCAATAAAGATTACGTGCTAATTGTTAAAGAATTGAGCTTGTCATATAAAACTTGGTCGTTAATAGAATCCTATGAAAAAGTTGTTGAGTATTTTTGTATTAGGCTTGTTTATTCATTTGAATATCAGTTTTTCCCAAGCACAGAATGGGCATGAAATCAAGTTCTCTATTAAGGGATTTGATCAAAATGAAGCTTATCTGGCTTACTATTATTGGGATAAGCAATACATTGAGGATACCGTAGAAGTTGTTGAGGGCACATTTACCTTTAAGGGAGAAGAACCCCTTCAGCAAGGGATCTATCTGGTCGTCTTGCCTCCTGAAAACGACTATTTCGAAATAATTGTGGGGGAGGATCAGCAGTTTGATGTATTCACAGATACAACTGATCTTACTGGAAATTTATCTGTGGAGGGTTCCAAAGAAAATGATTTGTTTATTCAGGATGTACAGTTCCTGGCTACACAACGGAAAAAGATCACACAACTTCAGGAGAAGCTGAAAAGTGTTCCTGGTGATGATCCTGAGGCGCAGAAAATTCAACAGGATATGCAACAAATTAACACGGAAGTTAATGAAGCAAGGGTAAAGATGATCGAATCTAATCCCAATATGTTGTATACGGCTGTACTGAAAAGCATGAAAGAACCTGAAATTCCTGAAGCGCCGATGTTAGATGATGGCACTATGGATTCTACCTTTGCTTTTAGATACTACAGGGCCCACTACTTTGATTATATGCCGTTGAACGATGAAAGACTACTTAGGACGCCTGTATATTATAACAAAATAAACCGTTATATAGAGCAACTAACCTATAAAGTACCTGATTCTATTAATGAAGCCATAGATAACATCGTTATCAAGACTAAGGATTGTGACGAATGTTTTCGCACAGTTGTGGGCAACACACTAAATAAGTATGCAGGTTCAAAGATCATGGGTATGGATGCTGTGTATGTACATATGGTAGAAAATTACTATATGACGGGTAAGGCTTTCTGGGCAGACGAAGAGCAAGTGAAGAATATGGAAGAAAGAGCTTTGGCAATCAGCCCAACACTTATTGGCCGTAAGGCTCCTAATATTACGATGGCTGATTCTACAGGTACTTTTCGATCCTTACATGATGTGGAAGCAGATTTTACGATCTTGTATTTCTGGGACTACGATTGTGGACATTGTAAAAAGAAGACTCCTCAACTTGCGGAGGTATATAAAGACTATAAGGATAAAAATATCGCGCTGTATACAGTTTCGATCAATGGAGCTGTATCTGAATGGAAAAAAAGTCTGCAAAAATATGGGCTTGAGGGGTTCAATGTTCAGGACCACGAACGCAAAACGGGATTCGATGGTATTTATGATATCAGATCTACCCCCAGACTATTTGTATTAGATGAGGATAAAATCATTAGAGCTAAACATATTGACGTGGACCAACTGGGGGAAATTCTGGATATGTTTATGGAAGAAAGGGCTAAATCAAAGTAAGAAATAATAGAAGTACGTAGAATAACATATTACTTTACAGGGATGAAATGAGGTGTTTCATCCCTGTTGTACGTCAAAGCTCTACATTTCCTCCTGGAAAGAAAGGTTGAGTCCAGGCAACTTCCGTTTCCCACGCTTTATATGGATTGGATTTGGGCTTATCAGAGACAATTTTCACCCTGACATATAATTCATCTCCTTTAAATTGGTAAGAAGCTGAAGTACCTCTCACTTGCTCCATGACAATTCCTTTGTCCTTATTGGTAGATACTATGAATTGTATGTTATATATTACATCTTTTTCCGGTTCGATACGGATTGACACCTCACCCTGTTTCTGACTGATATGGTTCAATTCGACCCCTGTAGTAGCATAGAATTTACCAGCTTCCATAGCTGAGATAATTGCTTCAGGAGTAAGTGCATCTGATTTAACCATAATCCAGCCCCTTCCTGTGTTACTAAAATTAAGTCCCAAATTATGATAGTTATGAGCATCATCTACAGCAATGCCATACATGGTGGGTTTCTCTTTTTTAATATATGCAGTGAGGATATCATCCCACATTTCCTCGACTCCACTTCTGGTATCACTTCCATAATTGTGTACAGCTGGGTGACCATTATAGAGTTCAAAAAATCTTTCTCCTTCCAGTTTGATCAAATCTCTGGCGGTTATAGCCCAGCCAAAATTGGGATGATTGATGTGTGGGAACATAGGGACTCCTGTCCGTTCGCGTTGAGCCAACACTGCGTCGATATTCTTTTGCATTATTTGAACGACGGTCCTTCCCCTTTGGGGCTCTATCAGCTCCTGGACGTTAGTTGCATTAATATGTATGGGTTTATCCTTATACCTATCGGTAATTTCTTCTGATGGAATGATGAGAAATTCGCCAGGCTTTTCAAAGAGGGTTCTATATTCCTCGTAGGTTTTCAATTGTACGAGTGTATCTCCATTTACAAACTTAGATTCTACCCAATCTGCGCCATATGATTCCAAATAGCTGATGAAGGATCTACTACCATGCCTGCGCTTTCGCAGATTAATCCATTTCTCGCCGTTGGCAATAATATTGTGTTCCGACAGTGCAATAAAGTCATAATCATTTTCAACATACCAAGACAGTACCATTTCCGGAAATTGGTCGCCATCACTCCAATAGGTATGTGTATGCAAATTCCCCTTCCACCACTTTTCATTTTGGGCATCTGTAGACGAAGCATAAATTACCAAGAAAAATACGAGTATTAATGTTTGTAAAATCCTCATAATATAAATTCAATTTTTTCAATGGGGAACAAACTTAAACAGACAAATTCAGATGTAAAATTTTTTAGTAAAAAAGGAGAAGTTGGCTTGTCTTGCCAATTAAATTTGTTTTAATTACTATTAATTTAAGCAAAGGCTAATATATGTAGCATTTGTTCTCTATAACATAAACTTTACAATCATGACTAAACATGTAATCAGTTGGTTTGAAATTCCTGTAGAGGATTTTGCCCGTGCCAAATCTTTTTATTCACAACTTTTGGGGGTAGACATGCCGGAAAGAGAAGTAAATGGGGATTTAATGGGATTCTTTCCTTATGATCACAATACCCAAAATGTTACAGGTGCAATTGTGAGAGGCAATGGCTATAAGCCATCCAGAGAAGGTGCACTCGTCTATATTCATTGCGAGCCTAATGTACAGACTGTATTAGACAGGGTGGAAGAGGCCGGTGGTAGCATTGTAATGAATAGAACAAAAATCTCAGACGATGCAGGTTACATGGCCAAGTTTATTGATACAGAAGGTAACCTTTTGGCATTGCATGCTATGGAATAAATGTGTAGGCATTAAATATCAAATGAGAGAGTTACTCTGGATATTGGTGTAGCTCTCTTTGATTTTATTTTCGAAAATGAGTTATATTGAAATATGTGCGGAAGATACACATATACTGAAGCCTTAGATCCCGTAAGTGTAATCTTACCTGAAGATGAGATTCCTATATCATTAGGTCCAAGGTATAATATTGCTCCTTCTCAGTATTGTCCTGTTATCCCTCAGAGAGATCCTGATTACATCCATTTTTTTCGTTGGGGGCTCTTGCCATTCTGGGCAAAAGACATGTCTATTGGATATAAGATGATCAATGCACGGGCAGAAACATTGATGGAAAAGACTTCATTTAAAAAACCTTTACAGACAAGCAGGTGTTTGGTGTTAGGAGATGGATTTTATGAATGGAAGAAAACAAAGAACCAAAAACAACCCTATAGAATCACCCTTACTTCAGGTAAAGCATTTTATTTCGCGGGCCTAACTGAGAAATGGAAGTCTCCCGAAGGTAAAACGATCTATTCATTTACGATTATCACCACGGAGCCAAACCTCATTGTGGCACCCCTGCACAACCGTATGCCTGTGATATTGCAACCTGAATCTATAGACTTGTGGATGGACCCTGATGCAGATATTCTAGATGTTTTATCTTTACTTAGGCCCTATCCAGACGAGTTTATTATGGCTTATCCTGTCTCATCGGATGTAGGTAGTCCCAGAAATGATTACAAAAAGCTCATAGAGCCTGTTGACCCGATTATTTAGCAGTGAATACTACATAAATCCAAGTTCTAGCAAAGCTTCTTCAGACATCATTTCCTTATCCCAGGGAGGATCAAAGGTTAACTCAATTTCAACTTCTTCAATTCCATCTACGGCCAGTGTTTTTTGTTTCACTTCTTCTGGTAAAATCTCTGCAGCGGGGCAGGCAGGTGCAGTTAGGGTCATGAGTACATGTGCATGCCCTTCTTCAGATACCGTTACCTCATAGATCAATCCTAAATCATATATATTTACAGGTATTTCCGGATCAAATATGGTCTTAATTTGATCAATGATAGCTGTCTTTGTTTCTGCTGTATTCATAAGATTTGGGTTCTTGACAATTCTTTTTACTGTTGCGCTTGTGCTTGTTGCGCTTTAAATGCTAATGCATAATACTTCATTTGCTTGATCATTGAATTTAATCCATTGGAACGGGTAGGGGAGAGGTGTTCTCTGATTCCCACCTGGTCAACGAATGACAATTCTGCAGATATGATATCATCAGGTGTTTCCCCTGAGAGGATGCGCATGAGCATTGCAATGAGTCCTTTAGTTATAATCGCATCGCTATCAGCTTGGTAAGCGATATGATTGTCATCGAATTCAGCTTTAAGCCATACTTTTGATTGGCATCCATGTACGATATTGTCTTCTTTTTTGTGATCCTCTGGTAAGGCAGGTAGCTTTTGACCTAACTCTATGATATATTGATACCTGTCCATCCAGTCATCAAACAGACTAAATTCCTCTATCAGTTCTTGTTCCTTTTCTTGTATTGATTTTATCATAATGCAATTTCGATACGAGTAAGATTAAGCTGCTACAATATTACAGATATTCTCTTTGTTTTCAACGGTTGACTGGAATGAAGGTTTACATGTGATATATAATTCGTAATTTAGGGATTCCAACAAACAATCCTCAATTACCAAACAACCAACACTATGTTATTCACAATAACCAAACTATCATTCAGGCACATAAGATATGTCATTGTATGTCTAGGACTAGTGATTGTATCATCCTGTTCAGCTCCCGAAATGGAACAGGATGCAACGGCTGTACTTCCTATGCCTGACCCTAATAACGGTGGAATATCTCTACCGACTAATTTTGGGGCGGCTGTAGTAGCAGATGATATTGGGAGAACCCGGCATATTGCTGTAGATCATGAAGGAGATATTTATGTAATGTTGCGTAGTTCAATTGAAGGAAAGGGAGTGGCAGCATTACGGGACACGAGTGGTGATGGTCGAATAGATATTGTTGAGCGATTTGCAGATTCAGTAGGTGGCACAGGAATGGATATCCATAAAGGGTATATATATTACTCAAGTAGAAAGCACGTATATCGCGCGCCACTTACTGAAGGAGCATTATTGCCAGAAGTAGCTATTGATACCCTTATTACTTTTCCTGATTCAACTACCAGCGGTCATAGTTCCAAAGCATTTACTTTTGATGAGTCTGGAAATATATATGTGAATATTGGATCTCGATCCAATGCATGTCAGGTAGAGCAACGTACTAAAGGTTCGATGGGTAAAGATCCTTGTCCCGAATTACCCTATCGTGCGGCAATCTGGAAATTTAAAGATGATGTCGTGGGTCAAGTGCAGGATGATGGAGAGGCATATGCATTTGGAATTAGAAATACTGTAGCCCTGGATTGGAATCACGAAGTGAATAAATTGTATGCTGCTCAGCATGGTAGAGATGACTTATACAGGTTCTGGCCAGCTAGTTATACTGCAAGAGATAGTAGAGAGATGCCGGCAGAAGAATTTTTGTTAGTAGAAGAAGGGGATGATTATGGTTGGCCTTATTGCTATTATGATCAGTTCCAGGGCAAGAAGATGCTTGCACCAGAATATGGAGGAGATGGTACCACACAAGGTAGATGTGAAGGCATCAAGCAGCCTATCGTAGCATTTCCTGGCCATTGGGGACCCAATGATTTGTTGTTTTATACAGGAGATCAATTTCCCGAAAGGTATAAGCATGGAGCTTTTATCGCTTTCCATGGGTCATGGAATAGAATTGAGTTTGAGCAAGCTGGGTTTTTAGTGGCATTTGTCCCGATGGAGAATGGACAGCCCAGTGGAGATTGGGAGATCTTTGCTCAGGGCTTTGTTGGGCCTAACCCAGTTACAAGTCCCGGAGATGCAGTATATCGTCCTACAGGATTAGCCCAAGGGTCTGATGGTTCTTTATATGTGACTGATGATCAAGATGGTAGAATTTGGCGTATTATGTATTATGGTGAGGAGTACGAAGAAATTCGAAAAGGATTTGACGAGCAGATGGTGGAGGCACCTATGAAAATCGAAGATAGTGTGATGACTGAAGAAGTGGTATATGTAGAGGGAAAAAAGGTATATGATATGTATTGCCAGGCTTGTCATATGGCTAGTGGAAAGGGCGTACCGAGCATGAATCCTCCTCTTGCAGGTACAGACTGGGTTACAGGGGATAAAGATCGCTTAATAAGAGTGATCCTCAATGGTATGCAAGATCCTATCGAGATTAATGGTGAGACTTATCAAAATGTCATGGCAGCACATGACTTCCTGAGTAATGAGCAAATTGCCGATGTCTTATCGTATATCAGAAATAGTTTTGGGAATGAAGCGAGTGAAGTAAGCCCTGAAGAAGTCGCTGCTGTGAGGGAAGAAGTGCTGAATTAATAGCTCATATTCAATACATGCGGAATAGAATCCGCATGTATTGAATAGACTTTATGTGAGAAAAATCATGGTCTCTTTCATTCTTTGATAATGAAGAAGTGCGAATACACCAAATTGCATAAATAATTCATTATTAATCGATTGTGATAAAAATATGTATACAACGGATCATTACAAGCTTCTGATTTCCAGCTATTAATAAGTTTAGTGCGTTTGTCCTGATAATGTAGTTATAGCGTGTTAGATACGAGTTGTGAAACATTATTGTTAAGGGTTGTCAGTACTAAATCCTCCATACAATTTATAAACAGCGGCATATCATTGAGGCCCTCGGTATGTATGAAGTGTTCAATTCCCACCTCGTCAGCTACTTCTTTAAACTCAATACCTATCTCGTGTAGGGTTTCTATATGATCATTCACAAAAGCAATGGGTACCACAAGTACATGTTTGATCCCATAATTCCTCAATACTTTAATGAAGTCTTCGGTATTGGGTTCCAGCCATTTTATGGGACCCACTCTACTTTGGAATGAAAGCCAGTAAGGGAAATCGTGATTTCTCACTTTCATCACCTCTTCCATGGTAGCTTTAATCTGAAAAGAATATGGATCCCCAGCTTCCCTGAAAGATACGGGGGTTCCGTGTGCGCTAAATAAAAGATGTACCTGATCTCGAATCTCTTCAGGAAATTTCATTAAGCCTTCATCAATGCGTTGGCTAAGCCCTTTGATGTAAGAGGGATGGAGATGATAGTCTTTTATATGATGAATTTTCCATTTGTTCTCTATTTTTTTAGCCTTGAGTCTGCGCGTCCATTCGTTGTAACTAGAAGCAGTAGTCGAGTAAGAAAATTGAGGATATAGTGGAAGTAAGACGAGTTCATCTAAGTCAGATTTTTCCAATTCTTCAATTGCATCGTCTGTACTAGGGTTCCAATAGCGCATCGCAGTTACTACCTTGTAACTAATTTCTGATGAATGTTCATTCAATCTTTTTTCAAGCGCTTTTCTCTGTCTCTCCGTAAGCGGGTTAGTAGAAGAACAACAATCAGATATTACCTTATTAATTCTATTGGAACATGTCTTTGGACCCAGACATCCTTGAGGACAGGCGTTAATTTCTTTATACTTCTCGGCTACCACTTTAGCCCTTTTATTCGTTATAAATTTAATCAGACCTTTTTTTACACCTCCTTTTAACGGAATTTTTATGATATCGTCGTCCATGAACAAGTTATAGAGAAAGGGTTGAACAGCGTCCTCGTTGTTAGGACCACCTAAATTCATAAGTACAACGCCTACTTGTCTCATATGTATGATTTTTTTATTAAGTGATGTTATGTTAACTAATGTAGTGTATGTTAGGTTATGTTTTAAAAATCAAAAAAACTACTTTTTTATTGGTGCGTTATTTGTAATTTTTGTATATCCAAATACGCATAAATTTAAACTAAATTCAATGTAAGAAAGTAAATGTAATTGTGATAAAAATATGTGCTTGCATAGCATCTTTTTGGTGTCTGTTTCCGTTTAAGTTTATAAGTTATCTAATTCCATCATCATTCATGCAAAATATACTAGTTCCTGTTAGCGCTTATCTAGATGACGCTAATTCTTTGGATTACGCTCGATATTTGGCCCTCAAGTCTCAGGCTCATATTACGATACTTTATTCCCGTAGTCGGAGATGGTTAAGTGATAGTCTATATGATTCTGAAAAAATCAGTGAGGAGTCAAATGTATCTGGTTCACCTGTTAATGCCAAAAATCCTAAAGTGTTAAGAAAGCTCCAAGAAACCCTGGAAACACTCAGGAACGATAACATCAATTTTACTTTTAAATATATTCCAAGATTATCGATTAATGGTATATCCAGGGAATGTAAGAAAGGTTCTTACGATTTTATCGTATTATCCGCACTATCTGCTCCGGGTATCTTGGGGTATGTAAGACGTACGTATCTATCTATGATGATCGGTGAGACTGAGACTCCTGTGCTCATGGTACCTGCTAAGCGTAAGTTTGCAGGAATAGACAGTATTACGTATGCTGTGGACTTAACAGATTATGACTCTCGGATTATACATCAGGTAAAATCTCTTGCAAGGTTGTTTGATGCTAAATTAAACATTGTTCACGTACATTCAGAAGAAAAGGATGTTGCAAGAGATCAATACCTACACAGCTTGGAGAAAACTATTACAGATACGCTGGATTACCCTAAGGTGAACTACAAGTTTTTCGACTACAGTGATACGTATGCCGGTATTACAAACTTTGTGAAAGTAAACAATACTCAGCTCGTGGCGATGATTAATCGCAAGAAATTTTCCTGGAGGGAGTTATTTACTGTAAAAAGTTTAACCCGTAAGATGATCAAAGATCTCAATGTGCCATTATTGGCCTTCAGTAAGGTGCATTCTTAAATAGAATGCAAATAGATATATTGGGCACTTTACCAAAGATAGCGCCTACAAACACATGAAGTGTCTGTAGGCGCTATGTGTTATTATGCATGCATGGTTGATTATCTATCCAACCAAAAGAAGGGAGAAAAAAGCATTAATACGGTGAATAATTCCAGACGACCTAACAACATGAGAAATGATAATACCCATTTTCCTGCTTCAGGGATTCTGGCAAAATTAATGGAATCCTGAGGACCAACATCGCCAATACCAGGTCCGATATTCCCCAGCGTAGCAATAACGGATCCAATTGCTGTATCAAAATCCAATCCTAAGGCTGTCATGACAAAAGAACCTGTTACAAATAAAATCACGAATATGAGAAAGAAAGAAGAAATCTTATTTACGACCTCGTTTTGAATGGCTTTATTATTGAATCTTACAGGTAGAACAGCTTTAGGGTGTATTTGACGCTTTAGTTCCAGGTAGCTATTTTTGAATACGACCAGAAACCTCACTAATTTCATTCCCCCACTAGTTGATCCTGCACAAGCTCCTGAAAACATTAACACAAAGAATAATAATGTGAGAAATTGACCCCATTCAGTAAAGGCATCTGTCCCGAAGCCAGTAGTAGTGATAATAGCTAACACCTGAAAGCTACCATATCGGAAAGCCTCTTCAAAAGAATAGTTCTTATGCTGGAACAGCACATCCTGGCCAAAGAACACAATAGCGGTGACCAAGGCTATAAGCACAACAGTTACAACTGCATATAATCTAAACTCTTCATTTTTCCATAGCCTAATGGGTTTACCTCTTACAGCTGAGTACGTAAGGGCAAAATTGGTACCGGCCAAAAACATAAAAATGGTAATGACATATTGGTGATAGGCAGAAAAGGCACCAACACTGGCCTGCCGAGTGGAAAATCCGCCAGTAGATAATGTAGCCATAGAGTGGCATATTGCCTCGTAGAAATTCATCTTCCCAAGCATGAGAAAAATAGTTTCTAATACAGTCAAACCCAGGTAGATAATCCAAAGTGTTTTAGCTGTTTCCTTTATTCTCGGAGTCAATTTATCGGGGGTTGGACCGGGGACTTCTGCTGCGTACAATTGCATTCCTCCTATACCTAAGAGCGGCAATATCGCTATAGTTAACACGATGATACCCATACCTCCTATCCAATGGGTCATCGCTCTCCAGAAATGGAGCCCCTTAGGTAGGGCTTCTATCTGCTCACCCAATATGGTAGCACCTGTCGTAGTAAATCCTGACATACTTTCAAAAAAGGCGTCTGTGTAGTTGGGAATAGCACCCGTAAGTACATAGGGGATAGCCCCTACAATAGTCATGGTAATCCATCCTAACGTGACAACCAGGTATCCATCGCGTTTTTTGAGTTCAGGCTTTGTATTTTTTCGAGTAAGTAGCCATATTCCACCACCTAAGAAAATCGCCCCTAATCCCGAGATGAGTATTTCTAGAAAGTCTTCTCCTCCATAATAAAGTGAGAACGGGATTGCTAAAAGCATGGCAACGCCATTTATGGCAATCAGAATACTCAGAATGTTTACTACCGCCTTAAAATTAAACATAGCCTGGTGCTAAATTGGTTGCAAGCAAGAGAATTTTGGCGATATATCAAATGTTAAATCAATATTAAAAAATGCAGGTAATCATAGAAATTCACAAATAACCTGTTAAATTTAACTCTGGCTTAGTTCCAAATTCTTGTACTTTGTTGAATTGATTAAAGATTTTTTCAGAGTTTTATTTGTCTATGCGGTTGGTTGATGCAACATTGCCCTTCAAAATTGTGTATTCTATTTACCATCACGAGTATCTCGGATACTTGGTTTCTCCTCATATTGTACAAATTCTACCTGATGGGCAGTTGAGCTTGATTCACCATGGGATTTATCCGGGCAATATGAAGCAATTTAAGGAGGGCCTGGACAATAAAGATGAACAATTGATCAAGCTGTTAGATGAAATTTCCCCTAATACCATTATCAAGAAATTCAATGGGAACTTAAGAGACCCCACTACTTTTTTTATACAAAAGTTTAAAGGAGAGATTCAGAAAATGGCGCTGGAATATATTGAGCGAAGGTTGTCAAAAATTCTCCCACTATTGACAGATAGAGAAGTGTTTGAAATGGGGAATGATGGATATGCGGCTCAAAAACCCATAAAAATACTTTCTGAAAAAGCTACGGTTCTCTTTCATTTCCGCAGAATGGAAGAGGAAGTCAGATACTTTCCAACCATTAAGTTGCATGGAGAGAGACTGGATTTTCAATACAAGGGGGCTACCATGATCTGTAAAGAACCTGCCTGGATGTTGTTGAATCATGAGTTATTTACCTTTGAGAAAGATGTAGAAGGAATTAAACTTAAACCCTTCTTGAAAAAGAGATATATATCTATTCCTAAAGAAAAAGAAGAAGCTTACTATAAAAAATTCGTTACACAAATCATTGAAAAATACCACGTATATGCAAAGGGGTTTCGCATTCAGACGGTGAGAGAGTATCCAGATTTTTCGATTCAGGTAAAAAATTTAGGGAACTCCTTCTCATTTATAAGAAAGGTAAATTATGGTCGCTTCACTATGAATCTCGAACCCTGGCAACCCGTAAAAGTATTTCTGGATAAACAAGGAGAAGACTTTACATTTTACCGCATAGAACGAAAAGAAGAGGAAGAAAAGGGTATACAAAATATATTACACGAAATTTCTCCCAATCCTGGAAGCTTAACGCCATGGGAATATGTGGTGAAAGAAGAAGCACTTAGCTGGCTATCAAAGTATACAGACTATGCAGAAGAGAAAGGGATAAAAATTTTACAAAATAATAATGAATATAAGATCAATCTCGATAAGCCTGAAATTGAACTTGAGACGCATGAAGAAGGAGATTGGTTCGACATTAAGGCAATTGTAAAAATTGGAAATTTTAAAATACCATTTATTAAATTTAGAAAGCATATCTTAAAGCGTAAAAGAGAGTACATATTACCAGACAACACCGTCGCGATCTTGCCTGAGAGTTGGTTTGCTGATTACAGGCATCTACTGGAAGTATCGGAAGAGAAGGATGAAGGGAGTTTTAGGATAAAAAAATATCAGGTACCACTTTTAAATTTTCCATCTAAAGGAGAAGGAAGTACACTTCACGCATGTCTTGAAGCTTTGAAAAGTGTAGACAAAATACCTGAAGTATTACCCCCTGAATCGTTGAAGGCAAAATTGAGGAACTATCAGCAAAAGGGATATGAATGGCTCTGTTTTCTCAGAGATAATGGAATGGGAGGGATTCTTGCAGATGATATGGGATTGGGGAAGACGCTGCAAACCCTGAGTTTACTATTAAAGGAAAAAGAGCTTGACGTAAAGGTCCCTTCGCTTATTATATTGCCTACATCTTTGATATACAACTGGAAGAATGAAGCATGTAAGTTTACTCCCAGTTTGAACATTTACATTCACGCGGGTATCAACCGCTCTAAAGACCCCAAGACTTTTGAAGCTCATGATCTCATTCTTACTTCCTATGGAATTGCAAGGCAGGATATAGATATACTTAAGACTTTCCCTTTCAATTATGTGGTATTGGATGAGAGTCAGATGATTAAGAATCCTGAATCAAAGACTGCAAAAGCGATAAAAAAACTCATAAGCAAACATAGGTTGTCGCTTACAGGTACTCCTATAGAAAATACAGTGATGGACATATGGTCCCAGATGTCTTTTTTAAATCCAGGCCTTCTGGGTAATGAAACATTTTTCAGGAAATTTTATGTAACTCCTATAGAAAAGGAGAGAAACGATGAGAGATCAGCTAAGTTGAGGAGAATTATATATCCTTTTATGTTGAGGAGAAAGAAGGAACAGGTAGAGCAAGAACTTCCACCTAAAATTGAAAAGTTACATTATTGTGATATGCTGGATGAGCAACGAAAGCTCTATGATGAGACCCGGGATACGTATCGCAATTATTTGATGGAACTTATCAGTCAGGGTGTGTGGAAACGAAATAAGCTTAATATTTTGACAGGGTTACAAAAACTTCGTCAAATTGCCATACATCCGAAAATGGTGGAGCCAGAAAACTTTGACTTAATGGATTCCGGAAAATATTGGGAAGTGAAAAGACTATTGAGACAGGTATTAGATCGAGGTTCAAAAATTTTAGTATTTTCCCAGTTTGTCAAAATGCTTCAACTTCTTAAAGATGATTTGATTCAGGAAGGATTCAATATCCATTATCTGGATGGAAGCACACGTGATCGTCAGTCATTAGTAGATTCATTTCAAAAAAATGAAGATATCAGAGTATTTCTAATTAGCATAAAGGCTGGTGGGGTAGGGCTAAATCTTACAGCGGCAGATTATGTATTTATTTTAGATCCCTGGTGGAATCCGGCTGTAGAAAATCAGGCCGTAGATAGGTCTCATAGGATTGGGCAGAAAAAAGCTGTGATCTATTACAAATTTATTACCAATGATAGTATTGAAGAAAAGATTCTAAGTCTTCAGCAACGGAAAGCACAACTTTCAGATGACATTATATCAGTAGAAGAAGATATTTACAAGTCATTGGATGAACAGGATTTGGGTGATTTATTGAATTGATGAAAAGTGATGTGAAACAATTGCCAGAAGACTTTTGTCTTCGCATGCGAAACATACTTGAGAATGATTTTGCAGCATTTACTGACTCACTGAACGCTCAAGCTACTACGTCTCTCAGATGGAATCCCTTAAAGCTTACAGGTTCCCCATTTGAAGAAGGCGTGTCTGTGCCCTGGCATCCACAAGGCGTTTTTTTAGCTCAAAGGCCCTCTTTTGTAGAAGATCCACTATTTCATAGTGGTGCATACTACGTGCAAGAGGCTGCTTCCATGTTATTGTATCAGCTTATAGTGCCTAACAACAAGCCCCTTAGAATTTTAGACTTATGTGGAGCACCAGGAGGTAAAAGTACCTTATTGGCCAGTGCAATGCACCCTGATAGCCTGTTGGTTTCTAATGAAGTAATAAGAACCAGAGCAAATATACTTCAGGAAAATCTTATTAAATGGGGGCATACTAACTGTATGGTCACTAAAATGGATCCATCCGTTTTTGGTCAATGGGATTCATTTTTTGATCTTATTATTGTAGATGCGCCCTGTTCGGGTGAAGGGTTATTTCGAAAGGACCCCAGGAGTATCGATAATTGGTCTGTTGATCAGGTTGCATTTTGTGCTTCCAGGCAAAAGCGAATTTTGGCAGAAGTGATTCCCGCTCTAAAACCTGGAGGTCAATTGATCTATTCTACCTGTACCTATTCTTTTGAAGAGAATGAAGAGAATATCAGATGGATATTGGATACTTTTCACAATGAACTCGAATTGGATATGAAAGAAGGGTTGGAGAAATATGGAGCCGAAATGGCCTCTTTAGATCAAGTATCTGTGGGGTGGAGGTGTTATCCTCATGCATTTCATGGGGAAGGCTTCTTTATCTCAAGGGTAAAAAAAATCAGTGATGATTGTGATGATATACAGGTAGTCAAAAATAAAAAGCGAAATAATAGACCTCCAAAGTTAGATGCTCAGATCCGGTCATTTCTTGATAAGTATACGTCTATCGATAATTATGAAGACGTTTATCTTGATAAGAAAGAGATTTGGTATAGGCCCCGACATGTTTTTGCTCAGCTAAGAGACTCAAAATATTTCTCAGGCATCAAGCTGGGAACCATGAGAAGAAAGGAAATAACACCAGATCACCATCTAGCTATGAGCAGTATCTGCAGCCAAAGTATACCCAGTATTGATTTGACTCGAGATCAAGCATTAACATATCTCCGTAAGGCAGAGTTTCAATATGCTAATGTGAAAAAAGGATGGTATTTGTGCAAATTTATGGGGGTAAATTTGGGATGGGTAAAAGGAACGGGGCAAAAGCTAAAAAACCATTACCCCATGCATTGGAGAATTAGAAAAGAAGTATCTTAACACATCGTACATTCATTCACGCAATCCAACAATTTTATAATTGTACGATTTCGAATTTCGTAGTAGATATTTTTCCCATCACGAGTAGAAGACAAAACTCCTACATCTTCTAACGCTTTCAAGTGTTGAGACGCATTGGACTGACTGATATCCACAGCTTCATAGATATCGCGTACAGGAAGCGTATTTTTTTCAATCAAAAGCTCAATAATCTTTAAACGAGAGGGATGTCCTACCGTCTTCATGAGTTTTGCTACTCTTTTCAACTTTTCAGGATCTGTCCTCAAATAAAGCGTTTCTACATCTATAATTTCCATATCCAACGTTTTACTACTATCTAAGATAGTAAATTTTATCCACTTATACCATTTCCTTCACTAGTTTATACTGATTAGTACAAAATTAGTTATATTCTTTTGGAGGATCTTTCTCAGGTAATGTGATGGAACCAGGAATACCCAGTAGCGGAAATTCTTTTCTGAGTGGATAGTATTGATAATCTTCAGGCATGTACATCCTTCTCAAGTCGGGATGGTTGTCAAAAATAATTCCAACCATGTCAAACACCTCTCTCTCAAACCAATCAGCAGCAGTATACAGAGATGTAATAGATTCTACATGAGGCTTTTCTTCTTCGACTCTGCAACTCACTCTCAGACGCGTTTTAGACTCGATGTTTATCAGGTTATAGCTAATCTCAAATCTATGCTCATCAGAATAATGATCGATTCCACTTATATCAGCTAAATATGTATAGCCATGCTCATTTTTGAGATAGGTAATTACATCCAGGATTTTATCTGAATGAACATCTATGGTGATCTCTCCAGCATAACCTCTAACTCCCAGGATAAATTCCTGTATGTTACTTTGCTTTATAGTATCCACAAAAGTACTTTTTTGTTCCATATTTTTGGAATAGTTTAATATATAACTGTAGTTAACATAAATATGTTAATTACCCAACCAATTTTCTGGATTTTTTTGCCATTTCAACAGGGTTTCTCTATCAGAATGAGATAAATAATCCAATTGTATAGCTTCCTGTAATAGCGTTTCAAAGTCAGTCAGGGTAAAAAAAGGTGTATGTATCTGTTTGAATCTTTCCTGAGCATGAGGAAACCCATAGCTGAAGATAGCAAATGTACCGAGCACTTTCGCACCGGAGGCTTGTAATGCTTCAACTGCTTTTGCACTGCTGTTACCTGTGGAGATAAGATCTTCTATCACTACATATGTCTTACCCTCAATGACTTCACCTTCCAGAAGATTTTGCATTCCATAGGCTTTAGGCTTATTTCGAACGTATACCATAGGTTTCTTTAACATATCAGCTACCAGCGCAGCGTGCGCAATAGCGCCTGTTGCTATTCCCGCAACACCATATACATCGGGGAATGATTGGAGAATACTATCTGAAAAATCTTCTTTTATTACGTTCCTTATTTCGGGATATGACAGCGTCAGACGATTGTCGCAGTAAATGGGAGATTTCCACCCCGAACTCCAGGTAAAAGGCGGATGAATACTTATTTTTACGGCTTTGATTTTAAGCAAATACGCTGCAATTTTACTACTTCTCACTGGATACATAAAAAAGACTTGTTGGCAAAACTATGAAATTTTTTGCACTTAATCTTTGTATAGAATTATTGTCTTTAGATACTAGTATAAAAGGAAATGTTCAGATTATTTCCTTTCCAGAATTAATGGATAACTTATTTAAGGGGTATATACCAGAAGAAAATAGATTTTTTGTCAAAGGAGAATTATCTGAGCAGTTCTTGGGAGAGATCTTCGATTTTCAGTCAAATGAAGTATGGAGAGATTTAGATTTTACGGTTTCATTTATCTTTGACAGCCCTTCTAAAGTCGATACATTTTGGAGTAAATTTAGAGATCTTTTTAGTAATGTTGATGCAGCAGGAGGTATCGTACTCAATGAAAAAACTGAAATACTTGTCATACTACATAGAGACCGTTGGTCTTTACCCAAAGGTGGTGTTGAATGGTTAGAAAATCCTGAAGATGCAGCAATTCGAGAGGTAATGGAGGAAACAGGTTTGACAAATATAGAGCTGTTACATTTTTTTGATCACACGTACCATACTTTTCGCAAAGGTAAAAAATGGATATGTAAAAAGACCTATTGGTATCTTATGAAGTCCTATTCTATGCAGGAGCTTGCTCCACAATTAGAGGAAAATATCACAGAGGTAAGATGGGTGAGTGATTCCGACTGGAAGGAACTTGTTAAGCATGCATATCCGCAAATACGCTATCTACTTAACAGTGCTTTGATAGATTCGGACATATTGACTAATTCTAAGTAAATTGACATATTTCAAGATGTCTCAATGTCCAATTTGATTTGCTTGTTTAAAACGCTTACTCAACAATGGTAGAGTACAATTCATAATCTATTAGTTGTAGGAGATGTGTGAATCAAACTGCGCAGTTGATAGTTTAATCAGTGTTAAATTTCTTTTAATATTAATATCTGAAAACAACAAAACAAATTATAATTATTTATTACGATGTAATAAATAATTTTTGTTAAAGTACTTGAAATAATCCGGGAAGAGATTTAACTTAATATTAGATTAATATTTAAGTACCTGTACATGCTCCGTAATAACTACTTTATTATCGCGATCTTTCCTGTATTTGTGTTGCTAATGATTGCATTTGATGGAAAATCTAAAGGATCAGATTACACTGGTTCAACTACCAGGAACCAGTCTATTCAAAATTATCATGATGAGACACAAGGTTATGAAAGAATAGAATCTACCCATACTACTAAACGTAAAAGGCGAGCTGCTGATTCATTGAATAGCGAAGTGAGCTTTTTTAAATAATGCACTAAGCCATGTATTAACAGTAAATAGATACTACAGATTAAGATGTATCTATTTTTACGTATTCCTTATTTACATAAGCGGATAATTTATTCACAAACTTACTGGAACATGGCCTTGAAATGGTATCATTTCATAAATAGAAAATAGCACACAAAAAGATTCCCTTTTTTTTACAAAAGAAAATGATTCCTGATTGAAGATCCGGTCCTTTTCCTGGTTTAACCCTTTCAGGGTTTCTGAAACTCCGAAGGAGTTAAACCAGGAA
>CAZZEC010000047.1:29500-37690 GCA_964652565.1 uncultured Bacteroidia bacterium | reverse complement strand
GTATTAATTATTATTGATAAATGCCTGTTAGGTATTAAGTGGTACGACATATTTAATTATATATAACTTAATTTCCTCCCTGCAGAGCTGTTCGTGTAGTTGGAGAGGGAGGTGTAGGTGGGTGATTCTAAGTACAACATCGTAGATATGTATCTTGGCTATATACTCACCCCCTGACGTCCACCGATATATTCACATTTCGGATTCTTTGACCCTCTCCTATTCTCTATCCATCTCTGCAGGGGGATTCTGATATATAATTCAGAATTATATATTTTATATTGCCCACTTACTTAAGTAAATCGAAATATTTAAATAATAGTTCTATTCTAAGAAAATGTGCTTTATTAAGCATAATTAACAATCTTGAAAAGTATAAACTATACCTAAAAAGGTCATACTACTTAAGGATGTAAGTCTCGCGACTGCAAATACCTGATCATATGTTCTGGCCGGTTTGTTTCTAGTATTGTAAAACCCTTATCTATTAACCATCCCCATCCTTTATTGGGTTCTTTTAGAGAAACTTGATCATCATGCCCTATAGTATGATGTGGCCAGGTAGCTGCGACAAAAGCCTTACTACCAGAATCCAATACTGTTTCCAAATGCGCATATGCTCCCCCATCTTCTGTTTCCATTCTAAATTGAAATGCTTTAGGTTCCATATTCGTAAGATATCCGTCTATATATGCTTCCATATCAACCATTCCGTCAGCTATTACAGGAACAAAGATCACTGAGTCAAGATACGTTCCAAATTCTTGTTTTGCTTGTTCATAGGAATAATCTAATACAAAAATCGCTTGTCGAAGTGTTCCGGTTTTCACAAGTAATGGTAATAATTCCTCAACCTTATCTACCGATTTATCCAGGTAAACTAATATTTTTCCTTTTGCTAAACTTAACACTTCTTCCAATGTCGGTATTCTCTCTGACGTAACCACATTTGCTGCATCTTTGAGAAAAAGTGTCTTAAGAGAATCCAATGTCCAGTCTGCTACTTGCCCTTTACCTGTTGTCGTTCGATCCAGTGTAAGATCATGAATAATGACGGGTATACCATCTTTAGATAACCTCACGTCTATTTCAATAATATCCACTCCCATATCTATACAATTTTGAAAAGCCTGTAGGGAGTTTTCAGGTGCCCAAAACCAGTCTCCTCTGTGTGAAGCTACCATTACTTGTTGATTGTTAGGATCATTCAGTTGATTAAGTAACTGTTTAAGTCTATCCTGAGCATTAGACATTTGGGGGAAGAAAGAATTTATGATGCAAAGAAAGATGAATAATGAGAATAATTTTTTCATGTATAATAAATTAAACTGTTAGCAGTGTGATTTTCACTGCTAACAGCAATTGATGGTGTAATTTAATATCCTGGGTTTTGTATAAGTGAACCTCCACTAGCATCAATTTGTGCTAGAGGTATGGGAAAAAGTATTTGATGTTCAGCCATAGTAAAAGGTAACTCGGAAGCTTTATTGGGATTGACACCTCCTAAATTAGCTGCATTCATCGTTTCAACTGATTTACCTGTACGTACAAGATCAAACCAGCGATGATTTTCGAAAGCCAACTCCAACCGCCTCTCCAACGCAATCGCTTCCCGGAAACTTTCTTGATCGGGTAGATCACCGGGAGTATAAAGTGATGCATTGGCCCTGGCTCTTACTGCATTCACATTGTCAAAAGCCGATCCAACTCCCAAATCACTGCTGTATCCTAACTCATTTTTTGCTTCTGCAAGCATTAATAATACGTCTGCATATCTTAGTACAATGATATTAAATCCATAATCTCCATCATCACCCTGAATATCTTTCTGCTTTCCAGATAAAAGATTACCGTTTGCAGTTGTATCTACAGAGACATCCAATCTATCATCCAGATTCTCAACAAATAGATTCATGATATTCGGAGTAGGTCTGTTGTTGGCATCTGTCTCAGTAAATCGACCTGTCCCCATTCCCTCTCCATTTGTACTACTTTTAAACTGTACCTCAAAAATTGACTCCGCATTGTTTTCATTGCTAATATCAAATACCTGTTCAAACGAAGGTATGAGTTCATACCCTGACACTTGTTCTAGTATATTTATTGCTTCATTATATTTCCCCTGTGTAAGAAAAACTTTACCCAATAGGGATTGAGCAGCCCCTATCGTTGCTCTGCCAGTATCTGTATCTCCAACTTCGGGTAACTCTGTAATAGCTTCAGATAGATCCAATTCTATTTGTGCATATATGGTAGATACAGGATCTCGTAATGTATTTAGACCATCTAGTGGATTGGTTGTCTCATCCAATATAAGCGGAGCATCCCCCCATATCCGTACAATGTTAAAATAAAGCAATGCCCTCACAAATTTCATTTCTCCCATTCGAGTTCTTTTGAGTTCGTCAGACAAATCATTTATTTCTTCAATTCTATTCAATACGATATTACAGCGTTGGATTCCTATATAGTGGTTAGTCCATGCACTGTTTAGGACTCCGTTGCTAGAAGAAAGATTAAAATTATCGAAATCTGCCCTTTGCCCACCTCCCTGAGTTGTGTTATCATTGAAGGTATTATCAGATCTCACTTCAGCAAAGTGATCGATTCCTCCATCAGAATAGACAGGTTGTAACGCATCATATCCTGCGATTACTGCTTGTTCGATGTCCGTGGCATTTGCATAAAAAGAACCTACATTTTGATCAGATAAGGGTGCGAGATCTATGAAATCCTCATCGCATGCAGCAAGTAGCATAGAAAATAATATGATATATATCTTTTTCATTTTTTTAATTTTTTTTGTTTAGAATCCAAGATTAATACCGAATATGAATGATCTGGCTATAGGATAGTTACCAAATTCTTCTCCTGCAGTTACCGCATTACTACCATTGCTCGATACTTCAGGATTGTATCCGGAATAATCTGTAATAGTGAAAAGGTTGAGAGAGGTTGCGTAAATTCTCAGATTATCAATAGCAATCTTTTGGGTAAAATCGAAGGGAAATGTATATCCCAGGGTGAGATTTCTCATTCGAACAAAAGAAGCATCTTCTACATGCCAGGAAGAAGAGCGGGTATGGCTGCTGGTTCCAACTCCCCAAACAGGTCGAGGAGCGTCATCTTCCAGATAAACCGATAGATTATTTCCCCAGGTTTCTGCCAAATACCGGTGCATGGCATTGAATCTTTCTACACCGTGTTTCCCTTGGAGATTGAAACTCAAATCAATTCCCTTATATTCGAATGTACTATTGAAGCCCCAATTGAATTCGGGATTAGCATTGCCTAAAACGACCCGGTCATCTGGATCTACATCACCATCACCGTCCGTATCTTCATATATGAAGTCTCCTACTCCCTGATTTCCTCCCAGATTTGGCGTGTTGTTGAACTCTTCCTGGGATTCAAAAATACCTAGTACATTGTACCCAAAAAATGACCCAATAGGTTCTCCTACCCTAACAATAAATGAGGGATTGTTTAGTCCAGCTTGTGCCAGCAATTGGTCTTGTCCAGGAGCGAGCGCTAACACCTCATTTTGATTGGTGTAAACATTGACAGCACCATCCCAGGTTAAGTCTCCAAACTGTAAACTGGTGGCTAATCCCAATTCAAATCCCTTGTTCTCTAATTCCCCAATATTTTGTAGTGAATTGGTAAACCCTGTAGACGAAGGAACACTGACATTCAGTAACAAGTCTGTAGTGTTGGAGTGGTAATAATCGGCAGTTAAGATCAACCGATTTTCAAATAATCCTACATCTAATCCAATATCAAATGTTTCTGTAGTCTCCCAGGAAAGTTCATCATTGGGTGCGGTAACAGGTGCCAGGCCGGTTGTTACCTGATCATTGATGACATAGTTCGCTTCAGACAATAGAGCGGTTCCACCATAAAATGGAATATTAAAATTCCCAGTCTGTCCAAAACTGGCTCTGAGTTTTAATTCACTGATCGCACTTAATCCAGTGAAAAATGGTTCATCAGAAATTCTCCACCCTGCTGAAACAGAGGGAAATACTCCCCATTTTGAGTTTTCTGCAAATCTTGAAGAACCGTCTCTTCTGATGGTAGCACTGAGCAAATATTTATCAGCAAATGAATATGATATCCGTCCTAGGTAGGATATGATTGACGATTCTCTCTCATTAGAAAAGCCATTTGTAGCTAATGCGGCATTCAGGGAGGTTACGTTATCATTAGGGAAGTTCCTTCCTTCCAGGTATTGCTGCTCCTGGATTTCTTTTTGTACAGTATATCCCAATAATACATTCAGATAATGCTGATTAAAGTCCTTCTCGTAAGTCAATGTATTTTCAGAAAGCCAATTCAAGGAATTGGAATTGTTGGACCATGCATAGTTTGCATTAGAGGTAGGTGCAGGCTCCCCTCTCCAGCTAAGAACTTTGGGTCTATAGTAAAATCTATCATAAAAATTGAGATCTGTCCCCACATTTGCTCTAAAAGTAAGTCCATCCAGGATATCGACTTCAGCAAATGCACTTCCCAAAAGTCTAGAATGTGTTAATGTATTGGTTGTTAGTAATGCAACGGCAAGAGGATTTTCAATTAATGCAACGACGAAGCCGTCCTCATTAGCCTGTAACATTTCCCCCAAACGCAAAGATCCATCAGGATTCCTGGGGGAGATATTAGGATGTGCCATTAATGTCAAAATCGTCAGCCCCTCCTTCCACCAGTTTCGCTCACTATTCACGATTTTATGGTCGGAATAGGTAGGATTAAGATTGACTCCAAATCTCAGATTTTTGTTAATATTAGCTTCAATATTAGCACGCACACTGTATCTTTTTATCCCAGAATTGACAAAAATCCCCTCCTGATCAAAGTAATTTCCCGAGACGAAATATCGAAAGCGATTTGAGCCTCCTCGTACTGATAATTCATAATTTTGAATCGGAGCATTTTGATATACTTCATCCTGCCAGTCTGTATTGGGTAGGTCTTCATTGGCCCCATTCAAGTAAGGTAGAATATATGGAACAACGCGATCCCCATTTGCTCTTACATCATTAGGATCGCTGATAGAGTTATTTTCAGGATCCTTATTAACCCAACTCAGACCCCTTGCTAATTCTGAATAATTAGCGAATTCCTGAGCATTCATTACATCTACCTTCTTGGCTAAGGATTGAGTACCCCAATAGGCATTAAAGTTTACTTTAGGAGCATTTTGATAGGAACCCTTTTTAGTGGTAATAAGAATCACACCATTAGATCCTCTAGAACCATATATTGCTGCTGAAGCCGCATCCTTCAGCACTTCGATAGACTCAATGTCATTAGGATTAATAGTACTGAGTGGATTTAACGCATATTCTGAATCAAAATTTCCGTCTCTGGCCCTTCCTTGTGCAAAGCCTCCATCTAAGGAGTTACTCAATGGGACTCCATCGACCACAATTAAAGGGGCAGTGCCAGAAGTTATGGCAGATATTCCTCTAATATTTATATTTACCCCCCCTCCGGGTGCTCCGTTTGCCATAGAGATATCCACACCGGGAAGTCTGCCAGCCAAAGCTTCATCAAAACTTGTTACAGGCTGATCCTTTATTTGATCATTTCCAATTTTTGAGATGGCTGTAGTAAGGTTTTGCCTTGAGGTAGTCCCATACCCAATGACTACTACTTCACCTATTTGAGTCAGGCTCTCCTCCAAAACAATATTAAATGTCAGCTTCTCTCCTATTGTTAACTCCTGTGTTTGGTATCCCACAAATGATACTAGTAAGACTTCCGCTTCATCGGGAACATTTATCTCAAACCTACCCTCCGCATTTGTAAAAGTACCTAGATTAGGGTATCCTTTTACTCTTACAGTAGCATTAGAAAGTGGATCACCTGATACATCCATAACAACTCCTGTAAGTATCCTAGCCTTTGTAGAGAGTTGTACATGTTTGAGTTCCCCCTCCTTTCTGGGCATTAGGTTTGCAACTACTGTCCAATCAACTAATGTAAGTTTCATACCAGCTTGATCTGCCAAATCCTGAAGAATTTCCTTGACAGATGTATTGTCATAGTTTAAACTATACTTTCCCTTGTGCGCTTTTACTTCGGGACTATATAAAAATGCATAGCCCGTTTTCGAGGTTAAACTGTCGAACACGTCGATAATAGAGGCATCATTCATGGATATATCTGCATAAATCCATTCCCATGATTGTCCTTTGACTGGTTCGGCTAGAGAGAGGTTGAGCCCTATCAAGCTCACAACCACCATCCAACTACATCTCATGATTGTTTGTCTTTGTTTTAGTAGTTTGAAAGTCATAATTTAGTAATGGTTATTATTGAACATAGACCGACTAGCGTGTGCTTAGGTAACTTCCACATAACCTAAGCCACGTCTTTTTAAAAAAACGAATTATAAAATATTTATTTATTTAAATTTACATCCTCAGTTTTTTAAGTGCGTTAACGGCAGCTTTCTCCATATAAAAATATAGTGTTTGTTTGAGCATTATGCTCATAATCAATGTTGTATAACTGTTTCAAACCCATCAGTAATCCCGATATATCTTCTACTAACAATTCTCCGTAAAGCCTACAGTTTCCTACTTGAGAATGGGAGATTTCGAACGTATATCCAAACCTCCGCTCAAATCTGGGTAAGGCATCAGATAACAAAGAATTATCAAACCACATTATGCCTTCCCTCCACTTGCTCATCTTTACATTATATTTTTGGGTCTTTTCCCAAGTGCTGTCGGTCTGATTTATTCTCACATGGTCACCAGGATGTAATGTTTCTCTTTTCTTAATCTGCTTATCTGCGACATTTACACTTCCCATTGCGACTCCTACTTGTATTTCTTCATCTGTAAATGCAGAAACCTGAAAAGAAGTCCCCAACACCTTTGTCTGAATTGTACCTGTGCTAACTACAAACGGACGTAATGAATCTGATATAACCTCAAAAAATGCTTCCCCTTTAAGTCTTAATAATCTAACAGAATCTCCATAAAACTGAGGAATCTCAATACGACTCCCAGAGTTTAACCAAACTGTAGACCCATCTAATAAATTAATTTTTCTCGGTCGTTCTCCGATTTTAACTTCTTCAATGATATTATCAACTAAAGATGTTTCTGTCTGATTACTAGCTTTGCCAGGAATAATTTTATTCCATATCAAAACTCCTGAAAATAGTATTAGAAGAGTAATAGCGGCAGCAACAATATAACGCGTGCTTATGCTTTGTTCATGCTCTTTTTTGAGAGAGGTTTCCTGAATATTTCTCCACATTTCCTCCTTAAGTGCAGTGCGTTTTTGGTCATTCCATTCAGGTGGATATGCTTCTTCTTTTTCCAATCTATCAAAGAATAAATCAATAATCTCCGACTTATCTTCTTTCTGATCAAGGGAAAGAAAATGCTCTAAATATGATATGAATTTGTTTTTATTCATATGACTATTGCTGCCTTTTATAATGTAGTACACAATCCTGGCTCTAGCACCTACAGCACATGAAAAAAAATCTGTAATATAACATTGAGTTAATATTGATAGGTGTGGTAACACGAACATTGGCATATAGCTGCAAACGATAATATAATAATCCTATCTGTCGGGAAGTCTTTTACGGAGGGTCTTAAGCGCTTTATTGATATGATTTTCTACAGTACTTACAGAAATACCTAATTCAGCAGCTATCTCTTTGTGGGTCTTTTGTTCGAATCTACTAAGATAAAATACGTCTTTACATCTTTTAGGAAGTTTTTCAAGTGTTTCGAAGATTACTGCTTGTAGTTCACTTTCAAAAATAATATTCTCTACATTATTTTCAGTCATAAATTTCTCTAACTCGTCGAGATGAAAGGGTTGTAAATACCCTGAAGTTAGTTTTCGAGCTGCTTTATATTTTAAAGCAGTATAGAGATATGCACTTAAGAAAGTAATTTGCAATTCTTCTTTTCTCGACCAGAGATCTGTAAATAGCTCTTGAACAATATCCTTACTCGCGTTTTCGTCCCTCAATATCCTGTAGGCAGAAATATAGAGCTTTTCCCAAAATCTCTCGTAAATTTCACGGAAGGCATCTGAGTTTCCAGCTTTCAACAGCTCAATCAACTCAATATCATTCCTATTTCTCCCCAAAAATTTCATGGTTGAGTCATGTATCAAAACTAATGTAACTGTGTAATATTAACCCAAGATTAA
>CAZZEC010000047.1:0-29400 GCA_964652565.1 uncultured Bacteroidia bacterium | reverse complement strand
ACTCCATCCACGTTTAGTTCATTCCCATTCCAAATGATAAATAATCCTCCTACACCTTCTTCATTTGCCAGAACATTAATCCCACAAAAAGAAGCATGGTGTAGATCTAACTCCAATTGTATTTCACATTGATTACTCTGAAATGATTCTATCATATGGTACGCTGTAATCGGACCGTCAACGGGTAACTCAACAGGGGATAATTGAAAATGATCTGTACGCAATTGCTTAAGGGATTCCACGGGCTGTTGGATCAATTCTCCATTCTCAAGTTTTAGCTCGCGAGGTAGAGCAAAGCAGCCATTCCAAACGGGGTGGTCATTTTTTAACGGCTCGTTCATGTAGGTGGGTAACCAATCTCTATCCCAACCCGGCATCCATGACATCAGAAAGAGATTGCCCTGATCATCTGCGATAGTTTCCTGTGCATAATAATGTCCACTGTAATCGATAGCCCCTTCCTGTTCTGGAGTAAATCTCAGTGTTTCCGTATCAAATTCTCCAATAAAATAGACCGACCGATCAACAGGCGCATCACTAGATGCAAGAAAAATCCACTTATCCCCCAATCTTCTCAGTTCAGGAACTTCCAAATTGCGATATTTAGACTTGGCAACGGTAAACAGATGCCCTTTGAAATCCCATTCTGTCAATTCCTCGTTTTGAGCTTCAAAAATGGGTACGGGTACATACGCTTCTTCAAACAAATCGGCACATGCTATCATGAAGGTGCGATCTTCAACCTGGAAAACAAAAGGGTCTCTCCAGAAATCATCGTAGGGAGGTAATTCGGGATGTTCTAGTGTTAAAATGGGGGTTTTTATTTCGTGTTTCCATTCCGAAAGTTCATCATTTGTGAATTCTGCCTGCCAGAATTGCATGGGTCCCTCTTTGCTTTGTGAATAGAAGGCAATCCTTTTACCAGATGGTGTAATGATCGTTGAACCAGATCCTATGGCATTCAGACCCAGTTCAAAAGCAGGCGTGAGTGCAGTTTTCATGTGATCCCAATGTAATAGGTCTCTGCTTCGGGCATGTGCCCAGTACCAACCCCCAGGGTAGGGGGTAAAAGGCTGAAGACCATAAAAGATATGATACCATCCATCGTAGTAAATGCCCCCGTTGGGATCTCCCATACACCCAGCAGGAGGTGTCAAATGGAATGCGGGACGCATAGAATCCAAAGAGGTCTGGATCCTGGATTTCTCTATTGCCTGATTAATATTCTCAGGAATAAGCTTTCTACTTTGGGCAGGAGTGGATAACCAAATTGTCAGTAAACTTATGATTAGTAGTAAAGCAATTTTTATGTGAGAATAAGCAACCTTTCCTATATGCATAACTTTTCACGATTACTTGTCGAGGATTATGATAATCTTTTTTCCTTTATAACCTAAAATAGGATTAATAATGCACCCTTGCAATGGGATAAATTGCTTCTTACCTGTTAACCTCCTATGGCTCATTTGATATACGCCAAAATACGGGCTTAACATGTGTAAATTAAATTTTAAGGCAAGTTATTTCATCAAAAAATACATGTAAGTATCTGGATATTTCTGTCATTTTTTCTTGATTTGAAACACTTCTATTGAACCAAAAATCTCCATCACATCAATTATTGTCTTTTTAATAGCTCTTTTGAATTTATTGTCAATAAATTATACCCATCTCAATTATGTAATATTATTTTCAATCTATCATCTATCCTCCTTATACTTTACATGAAAATTGGAATATCTCCATTCTATTCTCAATATTAATCAATAATTTTACACGCAATAGATTTTTTCTCAATTAGACTATACTGCACAATTCATGACGACACCTATACTTCGCCTTTTACCTCGATTAGGAGCCTTGATCACTTTGTTCTTTGGATTGGCTATGATCCCAAAGAATTTCTTAGAGCCAGGGATAGATACTCCATCTCCCATTAGTCCCTTTATTAATGGTATCCTTCCTACAACAACTCCTACATCGGGAAGTGGAGACTGGATATTAGTGGATGCTTTTCCATCTTTGGACTTCAATACCCCTATTCATCTGGAGCAAGAACCTGGAACCAATCGATTATTCATAGGCGAACATGCTGGTCGTATTTATGCATTTGAGAATAATGAAACGACTGATCAAAAAACGCTCATACTCGATATCAGAAATCAAACCTTTCTGTCTGGAGAAGCAGGATTATTGTGTTTTACGTTTCATCCGAAATATGGAATTGACAATAGATATATCTATGTGTTTTATCAATATCGTTTGAATAATCAGGGTCGTGCGTATTCACGTCTTTCCAGATTTGAAGTTCCCGAAAATGGCGACCCCGTTAATATTGCCAGTGAACAGGTATTGATTCATCTATATGACCGTCAGAATAATCACAATGGAGGTGCCTTATTGTTCGGGGAAGATGGATTTCTGTACGTTAGTACCGGAGATGAAGGAGGTGGGAATAATACGTACAGAAATAGTCAGGAAATTGATAATCGATTATTGGGTGGCGTATTGCGCATCGATGTAGATCAAGACCCCTCCAAAAGTCATCCTATCCGTAGACAACCTCGATTGTTGGACGGAGATGACGAAAGTTTTACAGCTAATTACTATGTCCCTAATGATAACCCTTTTTTGGATGAATCGGGAGGTGTACTGGAAGAATTCTATGCACTAGGACTTAGAAATCCACATCGGATGACCAAAGATCCTGTAACTCAAGATATATGGATTGGGGATGTGGGTCAGGGAAGGAGAGAGGAAATCAGTCTACTGGTAAAAGGTGGAAATTTTCAATGGGGATACAAAGAAGGAGAACTAAATGGACCTCAAGGCCAACCCAATCCACTGATAGGATCTGATGAAGATCCCATTTACACCTATCCACATGGGAATGGAGATAACTGTATCATTGGAGGATATGTCTATAGAGATAATCGCCTCCCTGCATTGAGTGGTAAATACATATTTGCAGATAACGGTAGCGGGAGAATTTGGTCCATGCAATACAATCCAGGGCAAGAGCCAGTAGTGGAAGAATTAATGGTAGCAAATGTAGGAGGTGGGAAACAAGGAATTAGTGCATTTGGTACCGACGCAAATAATGAACTGTACGTGCTGAGATATGGAGGTGCCCCTGGTGGAAAAGTATATATATTTGATCGTGAACAGGCAGCTTCTCCTGAGCCTCCTGCGCGTTTATCAGAAACAGGAATATTTGATGACCTGACTACCCTTGCTCCTGCTGACGGAATATTTCCCTACAGCCCTAATCTGCCTTTCTGGTCCGATGGCGCCTTGAAATATCGCTGGGTGGCAATCCCCAATGATGGTACGCATGACCAACCCAATGAACAAGTGATCTTTTCTGAAAATGATCCCTGGAAATTCCCGATAGGAACCGTTTTTATCAAACATTTTGAACTTCCATTAGACAGACGTAATACCACTCAAACCAAAAGAATTGAAACGCGACTCATGATCCACGGTGAGGACGGTAATTATTTTGGTGTGACATATAAGTGGTTAGAAGATGGTAGTGATGCTATATTACTTACTGAAGGTATGGATGAAACCTTGGATATCACAGATATCAATGGTCAACCTACTACGCAAATTTGGAAGTATCCTTCAAGAGATGAGTGTTTTATCTGCCACAAAGAATCTACAGGATCCATCCTCGGTGTAAATACCCGTCAGCTCAATGGAGATATCACTTATCCCTCTTCAGGGAAAAGGGCGAATCAATTAATTACATGGGATCATCTAAATATCTTTGATCAAGGGGTTTCTGACGCTGAAGTTGCCGGATTCGAAAAAACTGTAACTCCTGATGATGACACTGCAACCTTAGCCTTACGTGCCAGATCATATCTGGATGTCAATTGTGGGTATTGCCACAATCCCAATACAGGTGTACTTGCTGAATTTGATACAAGACTTTTTACTCCTTTGGAATCACAGAATTTAATCAATGGCGACTTACGTGATAATTTGGGAGTTGATGGTAGTAAGGTTATAGTTCCGGGAGATACCGCCCTCTCGGCGCTATATGTAAGGATGAATCGTGCCCATGATGAAATTGCGATGCCTCCTCTGGCCAAAAATGTCATCGATCAGGAGGGAGTAGCACTTATCGCCGATTGGATCTTCAGCATGGTAGAAAGAGAAGCGCAATCTATCCAGTTCAATGATATAGTTGATAAACTTACTACAGACCCCCCCTTTGAACTACAGGCATCAGCTACTTCTGGTTTACCGGTGACCTTCACCATAATTAGTGGTCCTGCAAGCGTGGATGAGAGTATCGTCACATTGACAGGTGATACGGGGACAGTGGTCATAGAAGCACAGCAACCCGGTAACGAAGCATTTGATCCTGCGGACTCTGTGAGAAAGACGTTTCGGGTAATAGCACCACCCAAGCAAACGCAAACTATTACCTTTACCCCCATCCCGGATAAGCTAGCTACGGATGACCCATTTGAGATAACTGCTATAGCTTCTTCTACATTACCTGTGAATTTCATATTAATCAGTGGCCCTGCAACCCTAAATGATAATCTTGTAACACTAACCGGAGCTACTGGAGTGGTGACTATTGAAGCACAGCAACCCGGTAACGAAGAATTTGAAGCAGCAACATCTGTTTCCCTAAGCTTTAGTGTAAGCAATCCGATCGATCCAGGGTGTCCTCCTATCAATTTTAAAGAACATAATTTCACTTCGTATGGATATCTTCAGGACCAGGGGGAGGTAAATATCAATGAATCGGGCGACGAAATCACACTAACAAACAATGCATGGAAAGCCATATCATTCCCATATACTATTACAGAAAATACTGTCCTTGAATTTGAATTCAAAAGTACATCAATCGGAGATTTACATGCTATTGGACTCGACAATAACAATTGGCAAACACATGCACATACATTTAAACTACATGGTACACAACCTTGGGGTAATACGACATTCTTTAACTATGAGGGAGATGATTATCAATTATTTACGATTCCAATTGGTCAGTTCTACACAGGAGACTTCAACAGAATATTTTTTATAGCAGATCACGACCAAATAATTCCCTCAGGAGATTCGTATTTCCGTAATGTTAAAATCTATGAAGGAGATTGTGAAGGAATGAATATTCCAGATGCACAGCCTAATCCATTCTGCTTCACTCAGGGACTTGATGAAGTTTTTATTGAAGCGGAAAACTATTCCCTTCATACTCCTGCACTCAATCGAGGGTGGGAAAATTGGGCAGATGACAATGCCAGTAATCAAAGTGGTATTTATGTGCCTGGCGAAGGGTTGAATACCCAGTTATTTAACATGGGTCCAAGAGTAGATTATTCCATCAATTTTGAGGAGACAGGTATATATTACATTTCGCTCCGTACACAAAGTAACAGCAACAAAGACAACTCTGTACACATCGGATTGGATCAACAATGCCTAACATGCGACGAGGGACAAGGTGTGGGAATTGTCAGTAATCAATGGGAATGGGTGTCTGACATTCAAGAAAGTAGCACTGAGCTAACGATAACTATAGATGAAATTGGCATGCATATACTATCACTTTGGATGAGAGAAGATGGAGTAAAGATAGATAAAATAGCCCTAATGAGGGAACCGAGATCAATTACTGGAGCAGGGCCAATTGAATCTATCACATGCCCTACCAATGGAAATAAATTACAAACTCAGCAAATGATACCCGCTGATGCGCAAATAGATTACGAGGAAAGCGTTTTGACACCCAAGATGGAGGTTTATCCCAATCCCATATCTCAGGACAAAGTAGTCATGTCTATATCTACTATAGAAAAGGAATCATTTGAAGTAACGTTAGTAGATATGACCGGAAAAGAGATCTATCTTGAAACCCTTGTCACTTCACCAGGTGTACTTTGGGAAAAGGAACTATCTGTTAAAAATCTCAGTCAAGGTGTATATATCATACACGTTAAAAGCCTTACGGGAAAACATCCCGTTATGACTCGTAAAATAGAGCGGCAATAGGTATTTATGAACAACCCCTTTTTATACACACGTCTTAATTCATCCATATACTGGAATCATAATTGGTGTAATGAATGTATTTGCGGTTACTCAGCCACATGAGCTGTAGTTGGTTATCTTCATTCGTATTTCTAATGACAAATGGTCGTATTTGATCAAACGCTGATTGATGAGTGATAGGAGTAGTCTTCCAATTTGCTCCTGAGTCTGTTGTTTCCCATTTTTCTATTTCAAATATCCCGTTTTTCCTTCGTGAAAGATAAACTATGGAAGGGTTTTCGTGATCCAAGACCAATCCTCCAGAATAATTGGGCTCTCTCTCTTCTTTATTGGAAGGAGTTTGAGGAAACCACCCTCCTCCATCAGTAATTTTATGATGAACCCAGGTATTTCCATCCCAGGTTGCATAATAATACATGTGATGTTGATTATCAGGAAACCTTACATAAACCAATACAGGATTGCCTGATGAGTCTTCTGCCACATCCCATATCCACGCTCTTTCTTTTGTCTTTCTCGCATCATACACTCGATCAGCTTGCCTGGGTTCAAATGGGATTTCTGTCATCGAACAAATTACTTCCCCACTGGCTTTGTAAAGATTCCCCCCTTTATATTTAGCGTAGTAAATACTATTTGTTGGTTCATTCCTGGGATGTCCATCCGTAAATGCAAAATGTAAACTATTCTTACCATTTGATGATACCTTCAAATAGGGTCTACGATTGCGATAAATATTCTCGGGTAAGATGAAAATTTTCCCTTTTTCCCAGGTTACTCCTCCATCTTCAGAAAAGGAATAATTTGGTTTGAAATCCATACCCCTCCAAAATAAATGAATCCTATTATTTTCCTCTGTCAATAGGTAGGGATTGGTATAGGTATAAGAATCGAGTTTCCCTGCATAGGTTACAGTATCATTGATATTCAATGACTTCACCTCTTCCCATTCATCAATTCGTTCTGGATGAACAGTTTTCGCCATTTGTATGGGAAAATCCTTACTATGTTTGGAGTAAAATACCATGAGTTTCCCTTCAGGAGTCATCACCAACGAGGGATTATCATGATCATCGATTTCCAGTTGCTGATGTAAAACATAACTTTTTACTTCCCCAGTTTGATGATCGTAAAAACCAACTGTAACATCACCCGTAGAGGTAATCCAACCTGCGTACGTACGTTGAAAGTTACCTTCGTAATATATAGCCCTAGGATCAGAGAACCAGCACCAGGCACCGTCATCGGTAAGTTGTATGGGCTCTCCTTGACATAACGCATCAATTGAAATCACACACAACATTAAAAGCCAGAAAGTAGCTTTAAAGATAATGCCAACTCGATCTGACAAGATATAAGTGATTCTTGACCAATATGAATTGTATATTTTTAGCATTCGTGAATATTATTTGAATAATCTCAACAGAAATATGGATAACAGTGTTGTGGATAATACATTATTAGCGTTTCCTGGCATATATCCTCCCTTTAAACGTACACAAATGCCAGCTTTGAACATTAGAGTATCCTCTATTTGCCGATATGCCCTTATAATCTAACCAATTGCCCATTAAATCAGTATAATATAATAAATGGTTAGTTGTGAATAATAAGAAACACAAGAAATTTATGGAGGGATAGTTACTTTTCACATTAAACTAAATCAATAAAACAGACAACCAAAATGAATATAATTAATTGTAAAGCATTCACAGTCTTTGCGATTGCTTTCATAATCGCAACAAGTATAGCAAGTGCACAGGATGCACTTTCTGCAAATAAAATAAAAGATCTCACAGAAAATTATGGGGAGGATTTCCCTGTAGAAAAAGCATATCTTCAGTTAGATAAATCCCTTTATGTTCCTGGAGAAACAGTATGGATGAAAGGATATGTTGTAAAAGAAGCCTATCATTTACTATCAGATATAAGCGGTGTTTTGTACGTCGACCTGATAGATAGGGAAAATCGCATACTGGAACAAAATATTGTGTATGTAGCAAATGGTGAAGCCGCTGGAGATTTTACACTTGATGAAAACCTTCCGTCAGGAACATACCAGATCAGGGCATATACACAATGGATGCAGAATTTTGATCAAATGTTTCAGACAAGTATTACAGTACTCGGAAGAGAGGGTGATCAAAGACAGGACCAGCAAGTATCCAAAAAACCCGATGTGCAATTTCTACCTGAGGGAGGAAATTTGCTGTCTGGAATAGAACAGACCATTGCATACAAAGCCATAGGAATTTCAGGCTTAGGAGTTGATGTCAAAGGAGACGTATTAGATCAGTCCGGAAAGACCGTAACATCTTTTGTGAGTACTCATATAGGTATGGGTAAATTTTCCTTTATTCCGGTAAGTGGCAATACGTATACTGCTCGAATCATGTACAATGGAGAGAACTATACATATCCAATCCCCGAGGTTGAATCTTCTGGATGGAACATTTCTGTAGAACGTATTCCTCAAAATTTTGAAATAACTGTTCATAGCCTGGATATACCTCAAGGTTCATATCTGCTCACAGGTACAGTGAGAGATGAAATATTCCATTCGCAATCAGTCTCAATATCATCTAATGAAGAAGTGATCTTGATCCCTCAAGATAAATTTCCAACCGGTGTTGTAGTATTTACGCTCCACTCCAGTGATGGATTAGCACTTAGCGAACGGCTGGTATTCAATGATAGAGATGATGAACTCAGGGTATTTCTCTCTACGAATCAATCGATCTATTCACAACGCGATAAAGTAGAAGTGGAGATTACCGCCTCTGATGGAAAAGGTAATCCTGTCCAGGCACCATTTTCTATTGCTGTAACACAGACAGATGGATTGTGGGAATCTCAGCCAGATAGAGAAACCATATTAAGCCATCTATGGCTAAGCTCTGATTTAAGTGGCTTTGTAGAACAAGCTCCCATGTACTTTCGTGAGAATGGGTTTAGCCAGGAAGAACTGGACCTTGTCATGCTTACCCATGGATGGAGAGGATTTGAATGGGAAAGGGTATTATCAGATGAGACTGTGCGCCCTGAATATTACATGGAGCAGGGATTAAGTATAAGCGGACAAGTATTTGAAGCCAATAATAGAGAAGTATTAGACGAAGGAAAGATCACCCTGGTAGTGGATAATGTATTGAACACATTTGTTACAGAAGCGGATGATCAGGGTAGGTTTGGGTTTATGAACATTGCCTTTCTGGACACCACGCAGATCTTCCTGCAGGCTCGTACGGCCAAAAATAAAAAACGAGAGGTTACATTTGCGCTGAATCTGCCTGATACGTTACCCGTGAGACCCTATCTGAGATTGGATGGCTATTTTAGTAATGAAGTAAATGTCCAAAATAAGACAGAATATTTACTGAGTAGTAATCAGTATGTACGTCAGCAAGAATTATTTGATGGCATCGCTCAATATGAATTGGGTACAGTGCAGATAGTGGCCCAGGCTCCAGAAGAAGAGGAAAACAGGAGGAATCAGTTATATTCACGAGCCGATTATTCAATAGATGCAGAAAATCTCCCTCAAAATCTTACTGTTTTAAATGCACTACAAGGTAGAGTCCCTGGTGTGAATATCTATGGAGGATTGGGGAATCCCCGTGTATCTATTAGGGGAGCCTTTAGAGGTCAACCACTGTTCTTAATTGATGGTATACCTACCGATATTTCCTTTATTGAATCTATTCCCATGGCAGATGTAGATAGAATTGATGTGCTTAAAGGACCTAGTGCTGCTATTTATGGTGGTAGAGGAGGTAACGGAGTTATAGCTGTATATACTAAGACAGGTGAGGACTCAGGTAGAGGCGGAGTACCTGATGAGGATCAACCTGGTATTATACGCCCTGAATTACCTGGATTTCACGTTGCCAAGATTTTCTATGCACCACAGTATGAATCTGAAGCATCCCCAAGCCAAGTACCTGACCTGCGCAATACTGTCTATTGGAATCCCGTAGTGAGAACTGACAAGAATGGAAAGGCTTTTCTGAGTTTCTTCAATAGCGACCTGAGAGGTGAATATCAAATCACAATAGAGGGGATTTCGGTTGGAGGTATTCCTGGAAGGGCAGAGAAAATATATGAAGTGAGATAAAATTTCAATTGTACAAAGTCCTGCTTATTTCGGTAAGTGGGACTTTGTTCCATCCCGACCTATATCATGCTTATCTTCGTACTCAATCCTTAACTGGTACGTTTGTCTTAGCTGATGAAGACGTATCAAGATACTGTTACGAGCCTCTGTTGATAGTTTATACAATCCTTGGTTCTCCCCATCCAATTGTTCCTCGTAAGCCTTTATTTCTTCCAATGCCAAATTTGATGGGGCATACCTAAAAGGTATCTCTCTGGATTCAGTAAGTAAGACTTTTAATGGTACCAACTGCTGAGCAATTTGCTCTTCACTCCATGTAGGATATGTCTTTCGATAATATCTCCTAAGATTTTCTACATCTCGATTAACCTGTACGTCCAAGGGATTATACCGGTAAAATGTATGTGTCTCCCATTGTACGGGATTACCCTCCTCGTCATTACGTACGGGAAACATTGATAATCCTCTGTATGTTTTATGGAGGTATTCATGGTAAATAATACTTAATGTATCCCCAAGTGTATGATAATCCCTCTGAACAGTTCCTAGCCATATGGTATCATTGTGATATCTGGCGTTTGCAGGTAATTGTGGTTGGTAAATAATTACAGGAATATCGATATCCGTATGACTAAGTACTTCTAATCTATCCGCCAGAATAGACCTGTACTTTTCAAGTTGCTTATTAACAGATTGTCCAGATAATTCTCCTTGCATGCCTAAGATATGCAGATAGCTCACAAGAATTAACACGTTTGGCCTCATCACATCAACAAATTTATTCAAACCATTATTCCTGAATGACTTCATATCCTAACATACGAAAGGCTGCCATAAAATGACAGCCTCAACCCCTAAATACTGCTTAACTAACTTTCATATGCTGAGTGCCAATAACCTACTACTACTAATTGACTATTATGTGGTTTGAATGAATATGTCTTTCGTACATTCTTATGATGGATGGATGTTTATAAGGTCACATTATCTGTCATCTTTTTAAGATTTTCTTTTTTACGATTTAAAGTAGTCAGATCAATCATCAAATTTTTTACTTTTATGATAGAAAGTCATAATTAATACTTCTTCTATGTTACTACTAAGACTACCGATTACGCTTTTCTTTTTTTGCACATGTCTTCTCACCTTTGGACAGTACACTCAAAGAATTAGCCCTCAATCAGATATAATGAAAAAGGATATCTTCCCACTTCAATCCCAGCATGCACACGGGTCCACACTCGTAGAGTTATCCAATGGACAAATACTGGTTGCATGGTTTCAGGGTTCTGGGGAAAGGCAAGCTGATGATGTTGCCATCATGGGAGCAAGATGGAATCCTGGAGATGAAACCTGGTCTGAACCCTTTGTAATGGCTGATTACTATGAACTACCCGATATTAACCCGGTACTGTTCATGGACTCAGCGGAAAGACTTTGGCTGGTTTGGTATACTGTGCTAGCTAATCAATGGGAAACATCTATCATGAAATATAGGATAAGTAGCAATTATCTCTCGCAGGGTGCACCTGAATGGGACTGGCAGGACGTAATACTGCTAAAACCCGGAGGAAGAACAGAACGAGGTATTCAGTCCTATGATCCTTTTGTAACTTCCCTTTCATCACAAATAGATATATATAGAAAATATTTATCTACCTCAAATCTGTTAGATGGATTCGACGAGGAAGAAAAAGAATCGATGATGAATCGGTATGACGAGCGTGCAAGTGAGTTACTTTCTCAGGCGTTGGGAGAAGATATGAAAGCTCGCGGGTATCTCATAGACCAGCAAACGGGTGAACGAGTCAGGCAGCCTATGGGGTACCCCAGATTTCGTAGGATGGGGTGGCAAACCAGAAATAAACCCTTATTTCTTTCAAACAATCGAATATTACTTCCTCTGTATTCCGATGGCTTTGACTTTTCTTTAATGGCAATTTCTGATGATGGCGGTACAACCTGGACTACCAGTCAACCTATGTTTGGGCTTGGAAATGTACAACCTGCCATGCTGGTAAAGTCTGACGGGACCATCGTAGCATACATGCGAGACAATGGTCCTCCACCCCAAAGAGTTATGATGAGTACATCGCAGGATCAAGGCAATAGTTGGTCGCTCGTAACAGATAGTGAGATACCAAATCCAGGATCGGCAGCGGATGTCGTCGAACTCACAGACGGAACATGGTTAATGATTCATAACGACACTGAAGATGAGAGATATTCGTTGGCTATTACCATCTCGGAAGACGAAGGCGAATCATGGACAACAGTCGGTCATCTCGAACAGTCTGAACCTAATACAGGAAGATATCACTATCCAGCTGTCATAGAAGGTAAGGATGGGACGATCCACGTATCTTACAGCTATCATATTCGCTCAGATCAAGGCGAAGAAAAAAAGAACATTCGACATGCATGGTTTACGAGATTTTGGGAATGAGAAAACTCACCTATGAACTAAAAAAAATAAGTTTAACTATAAATAGTATCGTAATGATATATATCACGGGGTGAACATGACGAGCTCTCCCTTTGATTACTTGTATAAATACAAATAAAATGAGACCGGTAGCGATCCCATTGGCGATGCTATAGCTAAACGGCATCAGTACGAGCGTAAAAAAAGCGGGTATCCCCTCTTCCAACACTGAAAAATTGATCTTTCGGACATCTTCAATCATGAGGATCCCTACAAAGATCAATACAGGAGCGGTTGCAGATACAGGGATAATTCCCAAAATAGGTAGTAATACGATTGAACAAACAAATAGGATTCCTACACATACAGCTGTGAGTCCAGTCCTTCCCCCAACAAGTATTCCTGAGCCACTTTCTACGTATGCAGTAACTGTAGATGTGCCTAAGATAGATCCCGCTATGGTTGCCCAGGCATCGGCCATAAGTGCCTTGTTCATGTTCGGCAATTCTCCCTGTTTATCCAGCAAATTCCCTTTTTTTCCTGTACCTATCAATGTTCCCAAAGAATCAAATATATCTACAAGCGTAAATGACAGGATCACGATAAACAACGTACTTCCTTCCACCCACCATGACACATCATCGCTGAAAGTAAATAGCCCCAATATATCCAATTGTAAAAATGTTTCAGACATATCAGGTAACTTCCAATCCAGTTGATCCGGAAGTTGGGTGACTCCTAATGGGATACCTATGATGGTAGTAATGATTATACCTAATAATAGTGATGCTCGAATCTTTTTTATGTATAAAAATGTGAGCAATAACACGCCAATGACAGAAAGTAATACGGTAGAATCGCTCAACATCCCCATTTCAGGTATTCCAGCTTCTGAGATAGTAATGATTCCGGAATTCTTAAATCCTAAAAACGCAATAAATAAGCCAATACCAGGAGTTATAGATTGTTTAATAAATGACGGTATATGACGAATAATTGCTGCCCTGACTCCCAGGATATTTAACAACAGAAAGACCATACCAGAAATACATACCATTCCCAAAGCCTGCTGCCAGGTATATCCAAGTGCTAATACAATAGAATAGCTAAAAAAAGCATTTAATCCCATCCCAGGTGCAAGGCCTACAGGTAAGTTAGCCCAAAAACCCATTATGAGACAACCTATTGCAGAGGAAATACAAGTAGCCATAAATACGCCTTCCTGAGACATGCCAGCATCACCTAAAATAGTAGGGTTTACAAAAATTATATATGACATGGTGAAAAAGGTCGTAATCCCCGCAAATATTTCTGTTCTAACTGTTGTATGTGAGTTGCTGAGCTTGAAAAGTGAATCCATATTGTATGCCTGGAAGTCGTTGAGGTTATACAAATCTCAATTTACATATAAATGGATTATAGTCAATTTGATCCAAATAAAGAGGAGTACGCATAAATTACGTACTCCCAAAGTGAACTACTGATAAATAGGAGATCTTTGTAAAGTTAGAATCCAGCTGAATTGTTGTTGGTTTGTAGAACTATATGTATGAATCAGCGTGTATCATCTAGAATTGAGGCTGCTTGAATAAAAGAAAAACATTAAGCTGAAGGTCAAGGACTCGTAAATATTATTATTTATGGACGCACTAGATAAACATCATTAAGATAAAGTTATACAGCTAATGTCATTATGTATTACTTAATATTTAATGTAAATTAATAGAACAAATCCATAAAATTCAAATAAATATCTATTTCGTTTACTTCAATTATGTTTACTTAAAACTAAATATTTGATTTTCATGGGCAGGAGTTAATAAACACCGTCTAAATCGTACACCTGATTAATCAAGGAATCATCTATTTCTTCCCCTCTAACATGAAACAGAAGCTTACCTTCTTTAATTGCCCAGATATGAGCATCAGGTATTTGTATAAGATCGATATCGTGGGATGTACAAATAATAGTTTTTTGTTGGGTGGCAAGCATAGCGAGTAATTGGTATAACATCAGTCTTCCTTTTGGGTCCAGTGACTGAGCTGGTTCATCTAAAAGTAGTATAGGAGTTTCCTGACTAAGCGCTCTGGCAAGCAAAATCCGTTGTAATTCTCCACCAGATACTTCATTCAGTGCACGCTGAGCAAGATGATCTACTTTCAATCGTTGAAGTTCTTTCCTGACTTGTTGATAATCTTCTTTTTGATACCCCCCCCACCAGGATAAATAGGGAAACCGCCCCATCATAACAAAGTCGAAAACATTGAATCTAAAGGGTATATTCCAGGTTTGATGTACAATTGCAATATGCCTGGCGAATTCTTTGGGAGAAAACGTTTGTATATCCAGTGATGTTAGTGAGATATTGCCAAGGTAGGGTACATCTCTATAGATGCACTTAAGTAGAGTAGTCTTTCCACTACCATTCAATCCTATTAAAAAGTTTAATCCTGGTGTAAATGCGAGACTCACTTCCTGTAGTATACGCTGTGAATTCAACGACACACTAACTTGATCCAGGTGAATCATTACAAATTGTCAATATTCATCCTCATTAAACAGAAAATCCTCTTTAGAAGGATAATCAGGCCATATTTCTTCAATATTCTCATAAGGGGAATCATCGTCCTCTAGTTCAATTAAATTTTCGACTACCTCCATAGGCGCACCGGACCTACGTGCATAGTCTATCAGCTCTTCCTTTGTAGCAGGCCAGGGAGCGTCTTCCAAATATATAGCTAGTTCTAGCGTCCAATACATAATTCAGTATACTTTGTAGAAAGTGCCGCAAAGATAGAATTTTTTCAAAAATTGTCAAGTAAAATTTTCAGGTTAAAAAAAACACATTTCACATAATAAGATCATTGATTTCACTAAATACTCCTGAAACACTTCGCGTTTTCAACCCTAACATTACTCAAATACATACTGATTGAGTATGCATACAATTAAATGAATGTATGATTAATGTCAATACTTAATATATAATCATTTAAGCAACTACCTAGTCTTGAATGAAAAGAATCTTGGGACTCTTATCCCATTTAATTTTTTCCAGTACCTCGAATTAATTATATTTATTCATCCTAATACTACGCTGCAAGGGGGCATACGTTTGCCGTATTTAAATATGTACTCCCACTTAATTTCTTACAATTATTTATAAAGAATTAGAACATGTTTGATATATCTTCTCTTACTGACAACCCAATTAATCTTGCTATCCTGGTTGGCGCATTCCTCATTATAATATACATAGTTTTTAAAGTTGCAAAATCAATTTTACAATTGATCCTGATAGCTGGCGTAGTGGGGCTTGCCTATTTTTTTTGGCAGGGAGGTACTGTAGACGAGCTCAAAGATTCTGGAGTGGAGGTAATCTTTAAGGATGCTAATCTATCTAATATGAAAGTAGTACTATGCAGTGATTCAAATTCTGACAAGGCCAAATGTACCTGTATTGTAGATCCTGTATACGAAGATATACACAATAGACTTTCCAAAACAGAAATTGCCAGGATCAACACTTCTCCTGAAGAGATCAAAGAAGAACTTCGAAAGAGTATGAAGAGTCAGAGAAAAGACATCAGAAAATGTCTGTTGTCAAACCAGGGAGATAAATTAATAGACAATGTTCGGGGACTATTAGATAGTTAATTGCAACAATCATTATTCATTAGGATCTTCCTCTGGAGCTACAGAAGGTGCTGGTGCAGGTTGGATAGCATCCGGATTGATAATGTTGCTGGGATTAGCATTGTATTGTACCCCTTCTTCAAAAGCTTGCTCTATACGAAGTGTAGAGTCATCTCCTCCAGATAGTGAGGTCCCCAACGTATTAGCCAGAAATGCAATAATCGCCAACCCACCTGCGAGATACCATGTAATCTTTTCAATCGCCTCATTACTTCTTCGAGCGCCAAATAGTTGAGAAGCACTATTAGAGCCTCCAAATGTTGATGAGAGTCCTCCCCCCTTACTGTTTTGAATAACTACTGCCAAGATAAGGAACAGAGAGACTAATACAGATAATATTCCAAGAATAACAAACATGATATCAAGAGATTTTTTTGATCTGATCTGCAAAATAAACACTTTTCTCAGGGAATAGCAAACTCAACTTTTGATATATGCGTATCGCTTCAGCTATATTATTTTGCTTTACATGGAGCTGAGCTAGTGTTTCGGATGCAAGTTCCTGATCTGGAAGTACACTTTGAGTAACCGTTGGGTCTTGATCTACTTTCTGTGCTGCATTTGCTCTGGAGACTTTAGGTTGCTGTGCCAGAAAGTCATCAATAATTTTTTCCTGAAGCTCTGCATGGGAAGAGGAGGTAGTATCATCCCCAAGCCAGAGATTTTCATGTTGTTGTTTGTGCTGATTTGAATGGTTATCAGGAAATGTTCGTTCTATCTCAGACTTGAACCGCTTAAGTTCGTCGTCAATGTGGTTGATCAGGTATTTATACTTATAGTAGAGTACTTTCATATCATAGTTGAGAAAAACATCCATAGAATCAACCTTCTCGTTAAACACGCTAAAGGGGATATCATCTGTATCACCCTTTTGAGTTTGCTCCTCAAAATGTAAAATAGAAAAAGTGGTGTTATTGGCTTTCGCAAATTTTCTCGATGCAGATTCATGCTGTTCATTCAACATAGATGTCAACTTCTTTTCATATAACATCATACTTCCATCCATGAACCTTTTTAATAAAGCTCTATTAGGTGAATATAGTGCTGCCTTAAAAAGTGATTCCTGAGTTTTTGTTTGTCGTGCTTTAAGAAAATGAGATAGTGCAAAATAGGGATATTCTTGAATCCAAGATTCAACTTCCTCGTATTCCTCTTCTGATAGTCTCGTACTAAGCAACCTTTGATATAAATATAAAGGACTCATCACATTACCATTTACCTATTGAACGATTAAATACATCCTGGGTTAATTGCTCTAGAATTTCTTCTACCAGATCTCTTTCTATACTTGTAAAATTTTGATCGCTGTTAAAATCTACAAAGTTGGAAAAAGTCTGCTCCCAGCTCTCATTATCATCAATGGTGTTTTCAAATGTTACACGCATACCAATGGTAAGCCTGTTCTGGGCTGCGGTGTTGTCTCCACTGATTGCGACTGGCGAAATGCTATAATTAGTTACAGAACCGCTTACAATGATATCTGCATCACCTGACGTAAGAGAAAGCCTCGATTGAGAGAGAAATCTATCTTGTAATTGATTGGTGACTTCCTGGGCTAACCAGGGTACCACGATCTGTGCTTCATTCCCAAATTGTTCTACTGCAAGTGTTTCTAAACGCGGATCTACATTTCCTCCTGTAAGATTGAAATTCACTGCACAGCCCGTACACAACATGAGTAGGCCTATGAATACTGATGCGTATATATAACTTTTTGACATGCGATTACATTTTACTGTATAAAGTGAGTCCCAAACCGCCTGTAGTTGGTTCATCTATAAATGAAGGGCATTTTAACAATCGGAACCCATATATATTTGAAAACCTGTCTCATTCTGGCTAAATCGTGTTTAAGGATAAATTTTATTTAACTATTAAGTAGTAGGACATATTTAGATATACATAACTTAATTTCCTCCCTGCAGGGCTGCTCGTGCAGTTGGAGAGGGAGGTGTAGGTGGGTGAATTCAATCAACAAACACTCAATGCATTGTTTCAGCTATACGATCACCCCTTGACGTCCCCCTCTCCTTTTCTCTATCCATCTCTGCAGGGGGATAATGTGTTTTGTCCTGATTAAGTAAAAAAACATATCTAATATTGTCGGGGTACTTAAGTACCCCAAAGTGCTAACATAGTATTACAAGGTAATATCGTAATTTTTGATCTTTCTGTATAGCGTTCTTTCAGAAATACCAAGATCAGAAGCTGCTTTTTTACGATTATTACTGTGTTTGTTTAATGCTTTAATAATCAACTCTTTTTCCTTTCTTTCCAGGGAAAGGGATTCTTCTAGTCTGGGTAAATTTGTCTGTACTCCCTGACTTGTCTCACCTGTACGGTAAGCAGGAGCATATCCTCCCTGTACCGGAAGTTGACTTGCTGTGAGGTCTGTATTCTTAAATCCCAGATAGACCATCTTTTTCAACTCGGCAATCTCTTGATTGAGCTGCTTCCCCATATCATATATTAATTGATACAGTCGATCTATTTCATCATTATCATAAGATTCGCCATGAATACCATTCTCATCTGGGGCCCTCCTAATAATACTGGGAAGATAACTTTCTTTTACCAACAGATTATTTCTCAATAATTCTGGGGTTACCCATTCATTTTTTACCAGTAGTGATAATTTTTCTACGAGATTCCTCAATTCCCGCACATTTCCAGGCCATCTGTACTGATATAATAAAGGAATAGATTCTGGTGCGAGTACTATCACTTCTCGCTTGTATTTATCGGCAAACTCGTGGGCAAAATAATTGAACAATAACTCTATATCTTCCCCTCTTTCTCTAAGTGGAGGTATGAGCAGTGTGATCCTGTTGAGACGAAAGTACAAATCCTGACGAAACCTCCCTTGCTGGATTAATTCTATCAAATCCCGATTGGTTGCGGCTATGACTCTTACATCTGCTTGCTGAACTTTACTAGATCCGACTCTTAAAAACTCTCCGTTTTCCAACAATCGCAACAGGCGAGCCTGAGTGGCCATGGGCATCTCACTTATTTCATCGAGAAAGATTGTCCCGCCTTCTACTTCTTCGAAATATCCCTTCCTGGCTTCATATGCTGAGGTAAACGCGCCTTTCTCATGGCCAAAAAGCTCTGAGTCTAATGTTCCCTCCGGTATCGCACCTGTATTTATCGCAATTAATCTTTTATGCCGGCGCTTACTATTATCGTGGACAATACGGGAAAATACATCTTTACCTGTACCATTCTCCCCATATACCAATACAGATACATCTGTAGGAGCAACTTGTATCGCCATCTCTACCGCTGTATTCAGTAAAGGATCATTGCCAATAATCCCATATCGCTGCTTGATCTGTTGTACTGTCATTAATCCGTCTTATTTGTCTGGCCCTGCAACAATATCACCGATGAGTGTTGCACTTGTAGCTTCGCGGACACGCACCCACACATATTCTCCGGGACCAAGATGATGTTCGTGTTTAGGAAAAACAACCATCTTATTCTGATCATTTCTCCCACAAAAATCTTTATCTGAACGTCGTGAATTTCCTTCTATAAGTACCTTGAATGTATTACCTATATCTTCGTAGTTATTTTTCAGAGAAATACTGTTCTGTAGTTTTATTACTTCTGATAGTCTCTTTTTCTTGATGGGCTCAGAGATGTCATCCGACCATTTCTTTGCTGCAGCAGTTCCAGGCCGTTCGGAATAGGCGAACATATAAGCGTGGGTGAAATAAGCGTATTCAATTGTATCTAGTGTAGCTTGATGATCTTCATCTGTTTCCGAACAGAAGCCCGTAATAATATCTGTAGAGATCGCACAATCAGGAATAATTTCACGAATTCTGTCTACTTTCTGGCGGTACCATTCTTGGGTATATCCACGATTCATACGTTCTAAGATCCGATCACTACCCGATTGCAATGGAAGGTGAATATAATTGCAAATATTTTCATAACGAGCCATGGTATACAATACATCATCCGTGATGTCCTTTGGATGAGAGGTAGAAAAACGTACACGCATTTGTGGATCTACCTGAGCAACCATTTCAAGAAGCTGAGCAAAATTTACATATTCAATTTCCTTCCCATTTCTAAGTTGCTTTTCTATCTGAGCTTTACCTTTAAGCGTATGATCTGGAGACCATTTATAAGAATCAACATTCTGTCCCAACAAAGTAACTTCTCTATAACCCTGCGCTGACAACTCTCTTACCTCATCTACAATGGAAAATGGGTTTCGACTGCGTTCTCTCCCTCTTGTAAAAGGCACTACGCAAAAACTACACATATTATCACAACCTCTCATGATCGTTACAAAAGCAGAAACTCCATTAGAATTGAGTCTCACCGGTGAGATATCTGCATATGTCTCTTCCCTGGACAACAGTACATTGACAGCTTTTTGTCCACTAGATACTTCCCCGATCAACGTGGGAAGATCTCTGTACGCATCAGGCCCAACGACCAAATCCACTAACTTTTCCTGCTCAAGCAAACGAGATTTTAACCTTTCTGCCATACAACCCATGACACCGATCATAGCCTTAGGGTTGTTGAGCTTCTTCTGCTTCAAAGAACGAAGCCGATTCCATACTTTCGACTCTGCATTCTCTCTAATGCTACATGTATTGATCAATACAAGGTCTGCTTCAAGCTCGTCAGAAGTAAATATATAGTCCATCTCTTTTAGTACGGAGGCTATGATCTCTGTATCAGAAAAGTTCATTTGACATCCATATGTCTCAATGTAGGCTTTCAGCTTGTCCTGTGAAGAGGGAGCGGTAGTGATTGTAGCATCCTCATAAGCCATTCCTTGCTTCGACTCATCAATCTGCTTTGTCAATACATCTGGAGTAAATGTCCGTTTGGTAATCTTATCCCGCATACAATTCGATTTGCTATTTCTCTATTACTTTTAAACCAGAAACTGAGGGTAAGTTCAAAGTTCTGGCAAATATACGAAAGCCTTTATAAAAAGTGACATTATGTCAGCCTAGTTTATGCCATTATTTTATTCAATATGGATAATATTAGTTTGTATGACTATCCACTATGTTTGAAGAAAAAAAATGATTATATTTGACTAAGGCTGCTATTTTAATTGTTATGAAAATCACTTGTATATCTGATACACATGGTAAACATGACCATCTGTCCCTACCTGCAGGTGATATGCTTATTCACACCGGTGATCTAAGTCACAAAGGAAGAAAGCAGGAAATCAAAGCATTTCTCACCTGGTTTGCCGAACAGCCTTTTCGTTATAAAATTTTCATTGCTGGCAATCACGATTTCTTCATCGAGCAAAGTCCCAATTCTTTCAGAAGAATGATCCCTTCAGAATGCATCTATCTGGAAAACTCAGAAATCCTCATAGAAGGAATCCATATCTGGGGCTCCCCCATCACTCCATATTTTTACAATTGGGCCTTCAATCGACATAGAGGACAAGATATAGCAAGATATTGGGATGAAATACCAAAGGGAACCGATATACTCATCACACATGGCCCACCCTCTATGGTATTAGACAGAACTTACGGCGGGAGATACGTAGGTTGTGATACGCTTCGTGAAACAGTATTGGATATCAATCCCCAATATCACATTTTTGGGCACATTCATGAAGGATACGGAAAAAAAATGCTTGGATACACACAGTGCATTAATTCCAGTATCTTAAATGTGTTTAATAAACCTATGAATACTCCTCAGATCATAGACTACCATCATATTACCAGAAGAGAAAAAATTACCCGGAAGCCTATCGGACTACCGGGTATGTATGATTCCTACCCTCAGGCAGGCAGATAAAATCTGGCTTATTTTGTCGATACAATCAGATAGCGAGTATTCTTCCAGAAATTTTCTGGATCTGTAATCTCTAACGATTCAATACTCCCCTCATTTTCATTTAGTACATAAGATTCTACAGGATGGCTTGAAATGATATCTACCTTTTTGCTGTTTAACGGAATACTGTAAATTTCAGTAATATCAATCTGGTTAAACACATCGCTTGACAATTCGTCAGACATACTCTTCTTATTACCAAAAAGCCCTGATTTATCGAGTACATCCAGTGCGATCAGTTCCTTTGAAGAACCTACGACATAATATGCCGTATTTAACGCTTGCTGCTGATTGTCTAAACGCTGGCTTTGCTCTTCGAGTAACTGAGCTTGCTCTTTCAATCTCGCTGTTTGCTGTATAGATGTAACAGATACACTATCCAGTTTCTGATTGAGCTCTCCAATGGCAAAATCTTTCGAAGCAAGTTGATCTTTTAAATACACGATATTGGAATCCTTTTCCTGGATCTGCGTATTTAGCCTTGATACCATGCGGTTGAACTCTTTAATTCGTACGTCAGATCTACTCAACTTGGAATTCAAATTATTGATGATCTCCTTGTTCTCATCTAGAAGATTATTAATCAATTGGATATCTTCTAATATCCTGTCCTTTTGCACAGATTGTAGCTCGGGATCGTTAGAACTCAAAGCAATGAGGTTCTCTTTTTCACGAATCAATGCCAAATTATCCTCTATGTTATTGAAAGATTGGAGAAAATCGTTGAGCACGGAATCCTGTCTGGAAACAGCTTCATTTAAGCGCTGGTTTTCTTCTTCAAGTTCTTGCACTTTCTCTTGATTACAACCCCAAAAAAATGACATTGCAACTAAAAGAAACAAAATGTTAGGTTTCATAAGGATGAAGAATTTAATGATTATTGGATCTATTTATCGCAATTTTTATTAAACGTCCAATTACGTCAATAAAGTATAAATACATCATATTGAGTTAGAAATTTATATTAAATAATCGTAAATTTCTATTTAACGGTGTGAATTAACCCCCTAATCATTTAATATCTTCTCCTTAACTATTTGCTCGCCGGTATCCTTTTCTTCAGGAAGTACAAACTGATGTACTTCTTTCAATAATGACAATATCCGTTTCATATTTGTAACCTCTTCAAATATCATGGATAAGTATTTAGGTGATTCCTTCATACGCACCCTTGCCGAATAGGTTTGTACGTACTCGATATATTTTGTAAACAACTCTGAAGAATAGAAAGCAGATGATCGATCAGAGACGAGATAAAATCTGAGTGTTTCAGATTTCAACACTACTCTTTCAATGCCTATTCGCTTAGCCAATTCCCTTACTCTAGTCGCATCAAACAGATTTAACACAGAGGCTGGCATAGGGCCAAAACGGTCGATGAGCTCTCGTTGTATTTCCCTTAGATCCTCTTCTGTTTCTGCACCCGCAATTCTGCGATAGAACTTCAAACGCTCTGCAATATTTGGGAGATATTGCTCCGGAAGTCTGATATCCAGTTCCAGATCAACTTGACAATCTTCCACGATAATTTTTCTTCTCTCAGCTAATTCTTCTTCAAATAGCTCAGAGAAATGTTCTTCTTTTAATTCTTTAACTGCTTCATCCAGTATTTTGTGGTACATATCATAGCCAATTTCCGTTACAAATCCGCTCTGCTCAGCCCCAAGTAAATCTCCAGCACCTCTGATATCCAGATCTCGAAGTGCGATGTGAAATCCGCTTCCCAGATCTGAAAACTCTTCCATTGCCTTTAGTCGTTTTCTGGCATCAGGTGTTTGAGATACCTCAGGTGGGGCTACCAGATAACAAAAAGCTTTTCGATTGGACCGGCCTACTCTCCCTCGCATCTGGTGGAGTTCCGATAATCCATATTTATTGGCTTGATTAATAATGATTGTATTTGCATTGGGAATATCAAGTCCGGATTCTACGATTGTAGTTGCTACAAGTATGTCATAGGCACCTTCGATAAAATTGCTCATCACTTTTTCAAGTTGTTGCCCCTGCATTTGTCCATGTCCTATTCCGATGCGGGCATCTGGTACTAGCTTCTTTAAACTTGAGGCAACTTCTTCGATATCACTCACCCTCGGATGAATAAAAAATACCTGCCCCCCTCGTTTTAATTCGTATGAGATAGCATCTCTAATGCGTTCTCCTTCATACCCTATCACTTGTGTTTCTATGGGTTGTCTGTTTGGGGGGGGAGTGGTAATGACAGAAAGATCTCTAATCCCCGCCAAAGAAAATTGTAACGTACGGGGTATAGGAGTAGCTGTTAATGTCAATGTATCTACCTCAGTCTTGAGTGTTTTTAACTTCTCTTTGACATTCACCCCAAATCTTTGTTCTTCATCGACAATAATTAGACCCAGGTCTTTAAATTTGATATCTTTAGAAACAATTCTATGAGTACCTATCAAAATATCAATTTTACCTTTTGATAGGTTTTCGATGGTTTCTTTTATCTCTTTATTAGATTTAAACCTGTTGATATAGTCTACTTCAACAGGCATATCCGCCAATCTTGCGCGAAATGTTTTATAATGCTGTAGAGCCAGTATTGTAGTAGGTACGAGAATGGCCGTTTGCTTTCCATCTATGGCAGCTTTAAATGCTGCTCTCACAGCTATTTCTGTTTTACCGAACCCTACATCTCCACAAATCAGGCGATCCATAGGATGAGGTTTTTCCATATCAGCTTTTACCTCCTCTGTCGTTTTGAGCTGGTCTGGAGTATCTTCGTACATAAAGGATGCTTCCAGCTCTTGCTGTAAATAATTGTCTTTAGTGAATGCAAACCCAGGTTGAGATTTTCTTTTGGCATACACTGATACCAGATCAAAGGCGAGTTCTTTGAGCCGCTTCTTGGTTTTGGCTTTGGCTTTAGCCCAGGCACCAGTCCCTATCTTGTGCAACTTGGGCTCTGCTCCATCTTTACCCTTGTACTTGGATATTTTATGCAGCGCATTCACATTTACGTATATCGCATCCCCCCCTTTATAAATGATTTTGACTACATCCTGATCATGATCGCCAACTTTAATAGAGTGTAATCCTGCAAACTGTCCTATACCATGATGAACATGGGTTACATAATCTCCCGGATTAAGCTCTCTGAGTTCTTTGAGCGTCAACGCCTGGGATCGTTTTACGTGCGGCTTTACTTTATACCGATGGTATCTATCAAAAATCTGATGATCAGTATAACATGCAATACCTAATTTTCCATCCAAGAATCCTTCGTGAATTTCGCCTACTGTCCCAGTAAATAGTTCGCCATCTGCTTTTCCGATCTCTTTAAATATTTCATTTAATCTTTGATGCTGTCGAATATTATCCGAGAAAACGAAATTCTTGATTTGCTGTGCCTTGTTGGCTCTTAAATGCTCCAGCAATAAATTGAACTCTTTGTGAAAAGCAGGCTGCGGAGTGCCCTTCCACTCAATCACCTCCTGAGATGTAAAGTAGGGCTGATTGGTATATTCAAGCACGACGAATTGCTTGAGTTGGTCCAAAAAATCCTTATTATCAAAGTACAATTGGTCAGGTGAGGTACTCAATGCTCCTCCCCCACTCTTTTCCAATAATTGTTCGTAGTATTCTATCGCCTTGATGTAGAGTTGCTCAAGACTACTTTGAATAAAATCTATATTTTTTGTGATAATGATGGAAGAGGGAGAAATATATTCAAGAAAAGATACCTTTTCTTCTGCCAACAGGTTTTTCTGGATATTAGGGATAAGGGAGACCCTTTTGATTTCCGTCTCGGATATTTGAGAAACCGGATCAAACACTCGAATAGACTCAATCTCGTCTCCAAAAAACTCCACCCTAAAGGGAAGTTCATGCGCAAAAGAATATATATCAATGATTCCTCCTCTTACCGCAAATTGACCTGGCTCGTATACAAATTCTGAACGCTCAAATCCATACGTTTCCAGAACTTCGATGATAAAGTCCATCCCACAGTCTTCTCCTTTTTTTATTTCCAATGTGTTCTTCACCAGAGAACGCTTGTTCACTACCTTATCGTTGAGTGCTTCTGCAAACGTGACAACCAGTTGTCTTCCGGTTTTTGTGTGATTTAAGGTGTTTAGCACTTCCGCACGTTGGAGTACATTGGCATTATCTATCTCTTCTACCTGATAGGGTCGTTTGTAGGAAGCTGGAAATAGCAAAATCTCTTTTTTGGGCATAATTTGCTTCAGGTCATGCTGAAGATATAATGCCTCTTCCTTATCATTGCATATCAAAATGATATTCCTTTCGGTAAGCCTGAATATCGCTGCAGTAATAAAGGCTTGTTGACTCCCCACTAATCCTTTGATCTGATATTTCTGTTGATCCAACGATTTCAAATTCTCAGCAAATGATTGTAAAACCGATGAATTCCGGTACAAAGCCAGAATATCATCCGCTTTAACTGTTTGTATGTCCTGGTTATCCTCCATAAACCCTATGATGTCTCTTCTTTCAGGCAAAAATACCTATATTTCGTTAAGAATATTTTTAAAAAGCTTTAACTTTAAACTTCATTTTTTCAATGGATGTTTGGGATCGAATAAACTTCTTCCTTAAGATTACTACATTACATACCTACTACTATGATGAAACGTGCAAAAATCGCTGGAGTTGGTCATTACACCCCTGAAAATGTTATTACTAATGATGACCTAGCTAGAAGAATGACTACTTCCGATGAATGGATTACGGAAAGAACGGGCATTAAACAGAGAAGATATTTTACTCCTGGAAAAGATACTGTGGCAAATATGGCAGCCAAGGCTTGTGAAATGGCACTAGAACGCGCCGGTGTTGATAAAGAAGCGGTCGATTTCATCATATTTGCTACATTAAGTCCAGACTACTATTTCCCTGGTTCCGGAGTGTTACTCCAACGAGAACTCAATCTACAACACAAGGAAATAGGTGCGTTAGATATCAGAGCACAATGTTCGGGATTTATATATTCCCTATCAGTGGCCGAACAATATATTAAAACTGGTACATTTCAAAATATCTTAGTGGTAGGTTCAGAAATACACTCCTCTGGTCTTAACTTTACCGATGAAGGGAGACACGTTGCAGTGTTATTTGGAGACGGTGCAGGAGCAGTACTTATACAACCTACAGAGGATGAACAGCAGGGTATACTTACTACGCATATGCATTCAAATGGCGACCACGCAGAGCAACTATGTGTCATTGCACCTAATTCACACAATGAAAGAAATGTATCGCATGAAATGCTGGATCAAGGCAAGCAATATCCGGTAATGAATGGACGACAGGTATTTAAATTTGCTGTGGAAAAGTTTCCGGAGGTTGTCCATGAGGCACTTGATGCTACAGGGCTTACAATTCATGATATAGACTTATTAATTACCCATCAGGCTAATTTAAGAATTTCTGAAGCCGTACGTCAACGCTTAGAATTACCCGAAGAAAAGGCTTTTAACAACATCATGTCTTATGGCAATACTACTGCTGCCTCCATCCCCATAGCCATGAGTGAAGCCTGGGCATTGGGAAAAATACAACCTGGAAATTTAATAGCGCTTGCTGCTTTTGGAAGTGGATTCACCTGGGCCTCTGCGTTAGTAAGATGGTAAAAAAAGCGGTACCGGATTACAGTACCGCTCACCTTATCAAGGGTCAAACAAGCGCGAAAAAATTCTATAAAGCTAAAACGGTTATGTCCTGGTAACAGGAATTCTACTTAGCAACACAATATTTTCCTTGTCGGAATAATCGTATTGGTAAAAGCCATCCTCTCCTATCAGCAGTAAGATATTGTGAAGGGGGATGACATCAAATGCATGTATATCAGGAAAATGAGCGAGAGAATTCTCGACTATTTTATGTACATCCTTTGTATCAAATACCTTTAATCCTTCTTCTCCATCACACAAAAACAATGTATTCTCTCTAATCCCTAGCCCATGAGGATTATGCATAGGATATGCTTTTACCAGGTAAGGATTTCTCAGGTTACTGATATCCACTACATCCAATTCATTGGTAAACCCATCGCATTCGGGATTTCCCGACCTTAGTGTAACGTATGCATACTCTCCTTCAACTACTACCGGATCACAATTCCTGGCATGAGAAAATTCCGATACAAAGGTGGGCTCACCGGGATTGTTGATATTGTAGATAAACATTCCCGTCCTCGACCCAATAAATAAATGATTTTCATAGGGAAATATGGTCTCGATATCCCATCCAATATAGGGTTCACTAATTTTTCTTGGATCACTTAACACTTCTATATCAAAGGCTATCAATTGCTGACTAGTAACAGCATATAAATGATCTCTTGCTATGGTAAATCTCGCCATCGAACCACCCACTCCGGTTGATAGCTCAGGTACAGCAGGCCCTCCCCTGTTAAAATCGTCCTGAAAGAAACAATTGGGACAGTTAGTGGGCATCACAACTGTACCACTCTCATCGCACACCAATTCCTCTGTAATCATCTCTTTTTGCCATTCCATCACTACCCCTCGATTGGGGTCTGCCCATAGGGCATTTCCCTCAGCGAATGTCATTTCATAGGGAAAGACATTTTCACGTCGCTCCAACAGCTGAGGCTGTTCTGGATTACTGATATCCAAAATCAACATATCAATATGGCTATCAGCATACATGATGTTCCCCTTTGCAGCGATATCCCGATTTCCAATAATATTGATAAAAGAAACCATTCTGGGACTCGCCGGCTCGCGATTATCAATTACATGAATCCCCTTATTAATCTCATTGATAAAAATATATCCATCCTTGAAATAAATTTTGCCCGGGTTTTCAAGCATACGGGCTGACTGTACTTCAAATGAAGACCTAAATTCACCATAAGACATATACACTGGCTCAAAACGAGCATATGTAGCTGTTCTGTTACAGGTATCTTGGATACAACCAGAAAGAAACGCAACAAGAGCAAATAGAAAGTAGTAGATATGAGTTTTCATTTCATTTGTTAGTTATTTTGATCATCTGTAGTGAAGACGGGATAAGACTTACATGTGCTGCATCCAGGGGATAGATACTGCATGATCACAAATGATGATGGCTGTTATAATTATGTTTACAATGACTCTGATTTACTACTTCGCTGAATAGGATTGCAGGCTCCAGTGGGTAAGCGTCTATAAGATAAACACCGAAATATGGGGTTGAAATGTATTTCTCATAACATAAAACTCCTTCGGAGTAATGCATCACCTAAGGATATATGCAGGGAATTTTTGTTATGCCTAATAATATCATATCACTACAGTAAGT
>CAZZEC010000046.1:0-38343 GCA_964652565.1 uncultured Bacteroidia bacterium | reverse complement strand
AATGAAATACATGAACCAGTAGATACTGGTCATGATCTGTGTCTACTAATATTATTCTAATAAAACATCCCTAAATAGGGTGGATAAAATCTTGTAAACCATGGCTAAATCTACCTATTTGACATTTGCCTGTTGCATATTATCTCTAATAATCCATGCACAATCTACCATTTTAACTGTACAACTACCGGAAAGCGATGCCTTGGATCTGGTAGAATATGCACGCATACCAGAATACGCTGCAACTGAAGTATCTGGAATTGTGAAAAGCCGTTTTTACGAGGATGTTTATTGGATGCTCAATGATAGTGGAGATGAGCCAAGGATTATTCCTGTCCATTCAAATGGGGAAACCATAGGAAGTTACAGACCCTCAGAGATTAAAGGTCAATTCATTCGAGAAGCTAGTAATTCAGATTGGGAAGATATTGCCATAGATGATGAAGGGTTTATCTACATCTGCGATGTGGGTAACAATTGTAATTGCAGGAAAGACCTGGTTATATACAAGGTGATAGAAACAGACCCTGGTAAACGTATCAATAAAGTATTTCAAAAGATCTTTTTCCGTTATCCAGATCAGCAAAACTTCCCGGCAGAGAATCAAGACTTCAATTTTGATTCTGAAGGAGTATTTGTGGCAAATGAAAAAATATACGTCTTATCAAAAAATCGAAGTAACTCATTTACTACTTTATACCGATTGGATGACGAGGACCCCTTTCAGATCAACACTCTGACAGAATTATCCTCTTTCGATATTCAAGGACAAGTCACAGCTGCTGATGCTTCACCAGATGGGAAACGCATAGCTATATTGACTTATACTGGTATTTGGCTATTTGAAGCACTTGCCGATGATAATTATTTTGAAGGGAGAATGTGGTGGAGACCCATCAACAATACATTTGTCGATGGAAGACCACAACAACAGGTCGAGTCCATTTGCTTTAAGGATGAGGATACATTGATCATTGCTGATGAACTAGAGGGAAGATTGTACGAGGTCAACATCAATCAATTGGTTTCTGTAAAGTAGAAATAAGGGCGAACGCACCAAATTTCATGAATAATTCATTATCAATTGATTACAATCAAAGTATTTATATATTGGATAAATGTAAGCTTCTGATTAGTAGCTGTTAATGATTTTAGTGCGTTTGCCATGGTAGAAATACTTAAGTAAGGGTGCCAACGGCATTAAGCGTTAACTCCTGTTTGTTATCCTTCATTTTCCGTCTGGTTATCAGGATAAATCTCCCGGTTAATAAAGCAGAAGCAGTACATAAACTAAAACTAAATGATACCCATACACCTTGTACGCCAAAATCAAATATAAACCCCAGAATATACCCCAGTGGGAGATTAACCAGCCAATATGCGATAAAGGTAATGATAGTGGGAATGACTACATCTTGAATTCCACGTAAAATTCCTATAGCTACGGCTTGTATTCCATCAAATATTTGGAAAAAAGCGGCGAATATCATTAAGCTTGCAGCAATTTCAATGACCAAGGGCTCATCGACAAACCATTGGGGAAGGTAATATCTGGTAAGCCAGAACGTAATAGCTGATAGCGTCATAAATGCTGCACTGAGATATACTCCTGTTAGTCCTGCTCTCTGAACTTGCAGCCAATTTTTTTTACCCATAAAATTACCTACGCGAATGGTTGAGCCTGCAGAAATACCAATGACCACCATAAATGTAATCGATGCCATTTGAATGACAATTTGATGAGCAGCACGTTCTGCTGAACCGATCCAGCCAACCATGAGTGCTGCTCCCACAAATGCGCCTGCTTCGAAAAAATACTGAAATCCTGAAGGGACCCCCAATTGAAGGATTTTCGTAATGTATTTTCCCTTAAACCTTCGCCAACCTGTGAGAACATCGTACTTTTGAAATCTGCTGGATTTAAAGATATATAGGCCCATGAGGATTGCCATCAATGTACGACTCAATAGTGTACCAAGCCCTGCTCCATTTAATTCCCAACGGGGAAAGCCCCAATGTCCATAAATTAGTAGCCAATTAATAAATGTATTGGCAAACAGACCCACCAATGTTACATACATCGCTACTCTGGTATGGGATAAGCCATCTGTAAATTGTTTAAAGGCTAAAAATATCATCATGGGAATTGTAGAGATACTCAATATTTTGGTATAAGGCATGGCTAAAGCTACATCTTCAGGTGGTTGATCCAAATAAGGCATTAGCTCTGTAAGAATAAATACCAATAGCCCCAGAACTACTCCACATCCCAATCCTACAACAACGCCATTTCGAAGATAGTCTCCAATTAAGTCATCCCTTTCTGCTCCATGCTCTTCCGCAACTAGTGGGGTGATAGCCATCGTGATTCCTATGCCAATAATGACAATGATCATAAAGCAACCATTGGCAAGAGAAGCTGCCGAAAGGGGAATATAGCCTAAATCACCGATCATTAAGTTATCGATGAATCCCATCATGACGTTCCCAATTTGGGCTATTACGACAGGGAATGATAAATGAATCGTAGCCTTGATATGAGAGGAATAATGATCCCAAAATGATTGGATAAAAGTCATGGTTGATGGATTATCTTACTCAGACGTGTATCTTGAGTAAATGCTGCGCAAAGATAATGGGTTTTAAGAAAAAAAGCTCCACGGGGATGTGGAGCTTAAAAATAATAGTATGTTAATAATGATCTTTGGTCAGATGAATGGGTGAGGGTTTGTAGTAGTTATCATTTAATTACATTTCAAAGGTAAAAGTACATGCATTATCGTCACAATATAACTTATCCACATTTCCACATTCTCCTTTTTGCTAGTTATCTATTCTTCATGGGAACAATGAATATCTCGATCAGTCAAAAGCGTTTTGATTTTGTTAGTGTTGAAAATACTCACTTTATGAAGTCTGGCAAGCCATACTACATCATAGGTACAAATGTATGGTATGGGATGAATTTGGGAATAGAAGGTAAAAGCGGAGATAGAGCCCGTTTGATCAGAGAATTGGACCGTTTACAAAGTTTGGGGATCAACAACCTTCGTATTATGGGGACAAGTGAAGGCACTCATCAAGCACCATGGAGGATGTTGCCAGCAGTACAACCTGACCCAGGAACATATAATGAAGAGGTTTGGAGAGGATTAGACTTTTTACTGAATGAAATGGCACTTCGGAATATGACCGCTGTGATTTGTCTGAATAATTTTTGGCCTTGGTCGGGAGGAATGAGTCAGTATTTGAAATGGGCAACAGGTAAGGAAATTCCTTATCCCCCTCCTGCAGAAGGTGGAAATTGGGCTAAATATCAGCAGTACACGGTAAAATTTTATCAGAATGAAGAAGCCCAACAATTATTTCGTAAGACAGTCCAGAAACTCATATTTCGAATTAATACGTATAATGGTAAGCGATATCATGATGATCCTACCATCATGTCTTGGCAATTAGCAAATGAACCCAGAGGATTTTGGGTGAGAAAGGAATTTACAAAATGGATCGAAAAGACTGCAAAATGGATTCATGAACTGGATACCAATCATTTAGTAAGCTTGGGCAGTGAAGGAAACACCAATACTCGTTTTGCAGGGACGAATTTCCAGGAAGATCATACAAGTCCCTATATTGATTATACGACCATTCATATATGGGCTCAGAATTGGGGATGGTATGATCCGCTTAACCATGAGAAGACCTATCCTAAAACCCTGCGCACCGTAAAGAAATATATACAAAAGCATATCAAATGGGCACAGGCACTCAATAAGCCCTTGGTACTAGAAGAATTTGGACTTTGCAGAGATCTGAATAGCTATGAACCTAACTCCTCAACTACTATTCGCAATCAATATTTTTCCTTTGTATTCGATTATATTTTCAATAAACAATTACTCCAGGAAGGTGCTGTAGCAGGAGGTAATTTTTGGGCATGGGCAGGCGAAGGTAGGCCGAGGCAACCAAAGGCAATATGGAAAGTCGGAGATACCTTTATTGGTGATCCCCCTCATGAATACCAAGGCTGGTATTCAGTGTATGACACAGACACCAGCACATTAGCAATTTTGAAATCCTATGTAGATCAATTAACTGAATGGAGAGATAAATAGACAAAATGAAAGATTTCTTATGAATATATGAGAAACTAGCGGAAGAAAATTGAAACTTTGTAATCATATCAAAGTATATTACCAATAAATACCCATTTATGTATAATCTTCTACTCCCATGAAAAAATTTGGAAGCGATCAGGAACCATATGAATTCAATGAAATAGAGATAATAGAAGAAACTGGCGAAACTGTTATAAATCCCAAGACGGATGGTGATATTCATAAAAATTTGGATCAATCACAATCATCTCCCCAAGAAAAAACATCCGCTAAGAATTCTTCCCCTCTTAGATATTTTTCCTCCATTCCTTATGATCAATTGTCCAGAAGGGAGAAGAAACGGGTTTTGCGAATGGAAAAGAGAGTTCAGCGCAAAAAATTCTATTACGAATACAAGGCTGAGAAGCATCGTATAAAAGCGGAGCTTAAAGCCGAAAGACGTAGACTACGAGTAGACAAACCGATGAAATACCACTGGGCATTCTTTTTGTGTTTTGCTTTGATAGGACTAGGCTTATCAATAATGATGGATGGGCCAGTGGCTCTGTTTATTGGTATCGGGATTGGCCTTCTATTCTTTGTGGGACCTATATATGACAAAGTAATGACAATGATCAATGAATTTTAATTCTACCCATTTTCGATCCTTTCTGATCAAGCAGTAATAATGCACTATGCGTTTTAAGGTTGCTAAATTTTTCCAGGAAAAATGCATAATAATTCAAATAAATTGTGCAAATTTTAGGAAATGAATATGCATTCCATTCCTATGGAGACCATCATCAATATAGATACAATAATTAGGGAAGCGCAGAAGAGCGATTTACTCGCCATCGTAAAGTTATTATCTGAGGACGTGTTTGGCTCACAACGAGAAAAGTATGAGAGCCCACTACCTGAAACGTATGAAGAAGCATTTCGATATATAGAACAGGATCCCTGCCATGAAATATATGTCATGGAACAAAAAGGAAGGATCATCGGAACACTACAATTGAGTCTTATTCCCCATCTTTCTCATCAAGGTGCATGGAGAGCCCAAATAGAATCAGTTACGATTCATTCAAGCTTGCGAAGGCAGGGCTTAGGATCTCAACTTGTACAATGGGCTATCGAAAGATCCAGAGAAAAAGGAGCTAAAATCATTCAACTTACTTCCAACAAGGCCCGAACCCGAGCTGTGAGGTTCTACGAAAAACTCGGGTTTACCTGTTCCCATGAAGGACTCAAAATGACATTAGGTTGACGTTCTGACATATGCTATTCAACCTACATCTGGTCTAACTTCATCACGGTTTTGCGTATGAGTTCTATCGCCTGAACGATATGTTTGATTTCCGTAAATTCTTTGGGATTGTGGCTAATACCATTTTTACTTGGTACAAAAACCATAGCAGCCGGATAAGTTAAGGCGATCATTTGCGCATCGTGTCCCGCGCCGCTGATCATCTTTTTGTAGAGAACTTGTAGTTCCTTCGCGGACGATTCTAGATGAGCAATGACTACCTGATCAAAATCTACGGGGGCAAATCTCACCAAAGGTTCTATTTTTAGGGCTAAATTATTTTCCGCTGCAAGTTGAGTAGCGTAAGAGTCTAATCGTAATTGTGTTTGATTGATTTGTTGTATTTCTGGAAAACGATTGTCTATGGTCACAGTTGCAGTACCTGGTACTATATTAGTGACATTAGGAGAAAACTCAATCCTACCAGCAGTGAGCACTTGAGGTGCTCCTATATCATCCGCAATTTCTTTTGAAAAAGTTGCTAGCTTGGCTGCAGCATATCCTGCATCTCTTCGGATGTGCATGGGAGTAGTACCCGCATGATTGGATTCTCCCTGAAACTCATAGGCAGTCCAATAGATCCCTTGAACTTTCTCCACAATTCCTATTTCCAATTGCTCCATTTCCAATATCTTGCCCTGTTCAATATGGAGCTCGATAAATGCTGATAATGGAAGATCTCCAACTTCTGTATCACCAAGGTAACCAATTTCGTCAAGGGCCATTGCTAAGGTAATCTCCGGATGATCAATATCTCTGGATTGATACATTTCTTCCAGTTTCCCTTTTCCACTGTACACATAACTCCCCATCATATCAGGAGTGAAACGTACCCCTTCCTCGTTGGTAAAATTGATTACTGCAATAGGGTGCTTGGTTTCTATCCGATGTTTATTTAGATATTCGACAACAGCGAGCCCTGCAATGATTCCTACTGGACCATCAAATGCTCCCCCGTGCTTTACACTATCCAGATGAGAACCCATAGCGATAGCAGGAAGATTCATTTTTCCAGGACGTATCCCAATCATATTGCCAATTCTGTCCACATGTACCCTCAATCCCATGTTCAACATGTAATCCTTGAGAAAATCCCTTGCCGCCTTATCTTCAGGAGTCAGGGTTAATCGATTGATACCAGGTTGATCCTTCTGAGTAAATTGGTTAATCGTGTCTAGTAGCTTTTGAATATCAGTGGGTTCCATATGAGCTAATGTAAGTAAGTTTGTAATAAGTGGTGCAACATAATGTATTATACCCAATTGACATTGCGTGGTGCTTTTTTGTGTAGACTCGTGTTCGCGGAATTACTGGAAATAATTACACTTTTTTTACTACAATGATAGAATTGTGTCCACCAAATCCGAATGTATTGCTCATGGCAACTTCAATATCGGCATCCTGAGCTTCTTTCAGGATGATTCTCATACCGCTGGGTATTTCAGGGTCTAGTTTTTCCGTATTGATCGTTGGAGGAATAATTCCCGTATTGAGTGCTTTGATACAAAGGATGCTTTCTATGGCACCAGCTGCACCAAGTAGGTGTCCCGTCATAGACTTTGTAGCGCTGATATGTAGATTCCTGGGAGCAAGGCCAAAGACTTTTAAGATCGCCTTGATCTCGCTAAGGTCTCCCACAGGAGTAGAGGTCGCATGAGTATTGAGATACCCTAATTTTTCAGGAGATATACCTGCTTCCCCAAGTGCTAATTCCATCGCCTTTGCTGCTCCTAAACCTTCTGGATGCGTAGCTGTAAGGTGATAAGCATCTGCTGTCATAGCTGCTCCTGCTAACTCAGCATATATATGTGCGCCTCGTTTTCGGGCATGTTCATATTCTTCTATTACTAAAGCACCTGCACCCTCTCCCATAACAAATCCGTCCCTATCTATATCAAAAGGTCTGGAAGCAAGCTCAGGACTATCATTTCGGGTAGATAGAGCTTTCATAGCGCTAAATCCTGCAATCGATGCCGCTGTGATGGGAGCCTCCGAACCTCCAGTTATGAATACTTTTGCTTTTCCCATTCGAATGTAATTAAAGGCATCCATAATGGCGGTGTTGGAAGTAGCACAAGCAGAAACTGTCGTATAATTTATCCCCATCATTCCAAATTTCATGGAAATCATTCCAGAAGCCATGTTGGTAATAAGCCTTGGAACAAAAAATGGACTGAACCGAGGGGCATCGTTACTTTGGGAATAGGTCATTACTTCATCTTCAAAAGTTTTCATTCCTCCTTGACCCGACCCCCAAATCACTCCCATATCAAATGGAGATAACGTATTTACATTGAGCCCACTATCCTCCATAGCTTCTGAAGCCGCATATAAGGCATATTGTGTAAACAAATCGCTTCGCTTGATCTCGTTGCGATCTAAATATTTCTTGGGGTCAAAATTCTTTACTTCGCAAGCAAACTGTGCCTTAAATTGTGTGGGATCAAAATGTGTGATTTTACGTGCACCACTTATTCCTGTAATCGCCTGTTCCCAAAATTCACGTACTGAATTTCCCAGGGGGGTAACAGCTCCTATTCCTGTAATAACTACCCTTGTATCTATCATGAAGCTATGATTAATCGTTAGATCTCATTTTGAGGCAATGATAATAATATTCCCTTTTATTTCTGAAAGACATTCTCATATCGTTGTATTATCTCAGATAATCTTTAAGTGTCAATCCCTTTGCCAAATGTGATGATATATCCGTCTGGATCTTGTATACTGAAATCTCTCATATGATAATCTCTATCACCAATAGGTGTCGTTATGAGGATGTTGTGTCTGATACATTCTTGATATATAATATCTGGATTATAAACGAAAATATACATGACACTATGTTGAGACGATGGTAAAGTATCATCTTGTTTACGTGTAAGATGTATACTAATACTTTCTCCTTTTTTAAGAATAACATATTCCGGGGGATCATTCCACTCAAAAGTTACAGTGAACCCAAGCTTGTCTCTGTAAAAATGTAATGATGTATCCATATCTTTTATTGGAAGAATACATGCAAAATGAGAGAATAGGTCTTTTGAGGTATTCATATATCAAAAGCTTAATGAGTAATGCACATATAATTGGTTTAAAATATAAAAAAATTGGCAATGATTCTGTATTTTGCTAAATGTAATTGATTGTACCATCTGGAAAATTAGGGAGGCAAAAAAAAAAGTATATTTAGTTGAGTTTTATATGGTAATAAAAAATGGTAGATTTCTGATAAACAAAGTATGGGTGAACCTGTTATTGAAAAGTTAATTATATGGGATACAGCCATTCTGAGAGCGTGAAAGATTCATCGAAAAACTATGTTAAGATAAGGTTTCTGGGTATGCCAGAAATCATTTACCAGGGAGAACGAATACAAAATTTGCCTACCTTAAAAGCTCAGGCATTATTGTACTATTTAGTGATCCATCACCAGATTTCTCAGAAGAACCTTATCGCTAAAGAAGAGTTAACAGACATTTTTTGGCCAGGGATGCCACTCTCATCGGCATTACAAAATTTGAGACAAACCATTTACCAACTCAGAAAGGTATTGCCTGAAATATCTGAAAACGAGGGAGAAAGTACATCCCTTATCCAGTCAGATAGAAAAACAGTATGTATATACCCTCATGCATTTATTTCTACTGACCTCGACTTCTTATTTCGTGAGACTATCCCTATTGATGATTTGACTATACCACATTGTGAGCAAATCATACAGGAATATCGCGGACAGTTTTTAGAAAACTTTTATGTCCCTATGTGCCCTGCTTTTGAAGAATGGATCACAAAATGGAGGGAAGACATTCAATCCAGAATAATAAAAGTCCTTCAAAAACTAGCTCGACATTATGTGGATACCTCTGAGCCTTTGAAGGCTAAGAAGTATGCTCTTAAACTTATTGAACTGGATCCTTATGCTGAGCAGAGCAATCTGATTTATTTGCAAGCGCTTCGGGATTTGGGTGAAAGAAATAAGGCATTGCAGGCATATCAAGTGTATGAAAGCCTGTTACTCGCCGAATTAGAGGTAGAGCCAGGAAGTCACATCAAAACACTATATGAGGGCCTGAAGGCAATACCTTCCCATAATCATATTCCTTCTAGTTTGGATGTCCCTAAAAGTAGGTCCCCCAAAAAGGTAAACTTTACGGCTACTCCTCAATTTCTGGCCGGCATAGGGGTCGGGGTGTTATCGTTAGCATTGATACTAGGGCTATTATTTAGGAACCCCAATCCCAGAATTGATGCATCAAATATACGAATCGCTGTTTTGCCCTTTGAGAATCACACGACAAGGGAGTATTTGGCAGAGGGGCTTACAGATGATATTATTGTCAAGTTGAGCAAAGTAAAAGGAATCAGTGTCATTTCTCGCCAGTCTTCATCACAGTATCATGATACTCAGAAGCCTCTTAAGGTGATAGGAAATGAACTACAGGTTCCTTACTTAATCAAAGGGAGCCTTCAGGAGATAGATGAACAGTTTAAGTTAACGATTCAGTTTTTGGAAGCTTCTACTGGTGAGTTGCGTTGGGCAGAAACATTTGTTCGTCCAAAGCGCGAAATATTTGCTTTTCAAAATGCGATATCCCAGGAAGTAGTAACTAATTTACAGACTACGTTTGAACTTGAGCCGAATTCAGACTTTGTATCATTGACTACTTCTCATCCCGAAGCGTATAATTTATATCTTCAAGGGAGATATAGATTTTATCAGGCACATCCTCAAGCATTACATCAAGCAATAGAACTATTTAAGAAAGCATTAGCATTGGATACAGAGTTTCATCTTGCCAGAGCATGGCTCGCATGGACCTATTGTTCATTAGCGGGAAGTTGGGGAGATGAAAATGCAGAAGATATGTATCCCAAAGTTCAGGAAGAACTTGCGAAAATTGCAGGAATCACTGAATTAGAAGGTATGTATTTTAAGGTACTGGGTTGGATGAATCTATGGTTATTAGATCAGGTGAAAGCCGAAAAATATCTCAGAAATGCTGCAGAAATTGATTATAACGGGGAATTTGGTCTTTCAGGCCTTGCCATGGTACTCACATTACGACGTAATTTTGAAGAAGCGCAATCTGTTGCCAAAAAGGGATTGAATACCAATCCTCATTTTTTTTGGAATTACTTTGGGTTAGCACAGGCATATTTCTATGACAGAGAATTTGATAGAGCAGGTGCGGTTATTGATACTGCGCTACAATTATTTGCCAATCATCAAGCAAGTATTTGTATCAAGGGGAGCATATATACCTTTCAAGGAGAACCTCAGAAAGCGATAAGCTATCTCACCCAAGAACTCAATCGTTTGGGAACCCGTTCAGCTTCAATATTAGGAGATCTTGGGGTAGCATATGCTGCGGCTGGTGACGAATCCCTGGCATTGTCTTTAGCTAGTGAATTAATAGCCAGGCATCAACAGGGTGAAAAATATACAGGATACTTTGCCGCAAAAATTTATGCGATGTTGGGTGAAAATGTGGAAGCATTGAAGTTGTTGGAAGAATCTTTAGCACGAAGAGATAACGAACTTAACTGGATTGAAGTAGACTTTGAATTCAAGTCTATTCGATCGAATCCTCGTTACCAGGATATTATTGAGAAATTGGGTATTAATGGCGTAGAGATGTAATTATCAATTCAGTGTCTCAATACTTACTCATACACAGCAATGGTAACATATAGGTATATGATACAACAAAGCAAATGATAATACTAGTCTACGAATGTCTCTTTCAACACTTCCTTGATAGATTGTATTTCATTTGGGGCTAAGGCCTGATCAATTTTTACAATTCTGGATTTATCAATCGTCCGGATTTGATCAATAACAACCCAGCCCCTTTTTCCCATCACGCTTACTTCGATTCGCGTTGGATATCTTTTGGAGGCCGAGGTAATCGGAGCAATGACTACCGTTCTTAAATGCTTATTCATTTCATCCGGAGAGATAATTACACAAGGACGGGTTTTTTTTATTTCACTCCCCTGAGTGGGATCTAGATTAACTACTACTACCTGATACTGCGTGACTATTGCCATTCATCAAGTGTTTCATCTGAGAAGATATCATCAATGAGCAATTCATCATCCTGATTTTTATGCATCGCTTTAAATGCTTCTTCCCAACCTTCTCGTGGACCTGCAATAGGCTTAAGTACTAAACAATTATCTTCAAATATTAATTCAATCTTATCCTTGATCCCATATCTTTCAAGGATTGTCTTACCCAGGCGGATACCCTTAGAATTTCCAATTTTGATGACTGATACTTCCATAATCACGTACTTACATTGTAATTACAAATGTAGTAAGTATCTTCTACGAATACAATACAAATTAGGTTTAAAAGTATAGTACCTAATTCATGTCAAAAGTCAGCGAAAAAAGCGAGGCTTACTATCCAAACCTGTTCATAAGTATCATTTATGCATCACTGATTAATTACTTAAATGGTTGCGACGCTTGGAAAGCATATATTGCTTAGGGGATTGACCATATTGGAGTTTGAATTCCTTGATGAAGTACGAAATATTTTCATAACCAACCTCATAGGCAAGCTCTGTTACGCTGATCTCACCTTTTTTGAGGATTATTATCGCTCTTTCCATACGTCTTTCTTTCAGCCATTTCTGGGGGGTAATGTTGAACTGGGATTTAAAGTCTCTTCGGAAAGTACTTAAGCTCCTCCCCGTAAGATAGGCGTAATCTTCTATTTTTAAAGGCTTATCAAAATTTCTCTCCATAAAGGTTTTGATATTCCGCTTTTGTGGGAGTGTCAACCGGAAAAGAAAATTGGCAAAAGAGGTCTCCTCTGAAAAGCCATTCAGTAAGTATAGCAATTCGAGAATTTTTAGATGTAGGAAGTTTGTATTTCTCAGTTGTGGACTTTGGTAAATGTTGATGAGTGATTCAGCAAATACATCTATAGAGGGTACTATCCCAAATTTGAGGTGGCTGGGAGTGTCTTTTCTGGAAACTTCTGTAACCGTTGAGTTGGATAAAAACTCCTGTATGATCGAGTCATCAAAGTAAAATAGAAGACTTTCAAAAGTACTTTGATTGGGAATGAGATCGGTGATATAATACATCCCGCGCGGGATAAATAATATTTCCTTGGCTTTTATCGTGATAGTTTCATTATCATAAGTACGAATGCGTTGTTCGCCAGAGAGTAGTATAGCAATAACGTGGTTGGAGATATATCCTTCTGTATCCAAAGTGGGTTTGGATAAAACCTTTTTTAGAATACAGACATTTCCATCTCTGAGAAGTACTGATACATTTGGGGCATCAAATAAGCGTTGAGGGAGGAGTATCATATGCTTTTGTATGCAAGTTTCATATAGTTTTTGAGAAAAAATAGTTCAAATGTGTCATAAATGATAAAGTATGAAAGGAAAAATTGTATTTTGGATACTTATCAAACAGACGACTTCTATGAAAGGACTTCATCAATTAGTGATTGTTTTTCTTATATATCTTCCTGGTCTTGGTTTTTCGCAGGGAGGAACTGATCAGGGGTTCGATTCCAAATGGATAGAACCACTTGAGTACCGGTCCGTAGGGCCAACTCGTGGAGGAAGAGTAACAGCAATAACTGGTATATCTTCTCAGCCATTTACCTTTTATATGGGATCAACAGGTGGTGGAGTATGGCGTACCTTTGATGCCGGTCAGTCTTGGGATTGCATATCTGATGGTCAGATTAAGGCAGGTTCGATTGGAGCTGTCGAAGTAGCACCTTCAGATCCTCACGTAATATATGTGGGAACAGGATCTGCTTGTCCAAGGGGGAATATTTCTTCTGGAATAGGTATGTACAAATCATGGGACGAAGGCAAGACCTGGAAACATATAGGATTGGATCATGCAGGACAAATTGGAAAAATTATCATTCATCCTCAGAATCCCAATATTGCTTATGTAGCTGCTTTGGGGAATATTTTTGCACCTAATTCTGAAAGGGGCGTTTTTCGTACGTTAGATGGAGGCGAAACTTGGGAAAAAGTATTGTATATCAGCGATACTACAGGAGTTGTAGATATGGTCATGCATCCGCGCAATCCCAATATTCTGTATGCGGCATCTTGGAGAGCTGAACGGAAACCGTGGACACTGATCGATGGCGGCATGGAAGGAGGAATTTGGCAAAGTAGAGATGGAGGGAAAAATTGGACTAAATTGAAGGGGGGGCTTCCTGAAGGCTTATTAGGTCGCATTGGACTGGCCATCTCTCCTGTTAATCCCAATCGTATCTGGGCCTTGATCCAGGCTGCAGAAGAAGAAAAGGGAGGACTGTATCGATCGGATGATGGAGGGGAAAGTTGGAAGAGAATTAATCGAGATCACAAGCTCAGACAACGTGGATGGTACTACTCACATATTACTGCCGATCCTAAGGATGAACATACCATTTATGCCAGTAATACAGGATTCTACAAATCTATCGATGGTGGAAAAAGTTTTGATACACGAATTGCTACTCCTCATGGGGACAATCATGGAGTATGGATCAATCCTGAGAATACAGACATTATGATTAACTGCAATGACGGAGGAGCTAATGTCTCCCTGAATGGTGGAAAGACATGGTCAACTCAGCTCAATCAACCGACTTCAGAATTCTATCGCGTGACCGTGGACAATCAGTTTCCCTACCGACTCTATGCTGGACAACAGGATAATTCTACCATATCTGTACCAGGATATGCAATCCCCGATATTACAGATACTCAACACTGGATGGAAGTAGGAGGGGGAGAATGTGCCGATGTAGCTGTTGACCCACGTCATCCTCATATCGTGTATGCATCGAGCTACAGTGGAGAGCTTACCTACCGAAATCTACAAACGGGTTTTACGCGACAACTTACTGCTTATCCGCATTATACCGAAGGAACAGCGCAAAGAAAACTGAAATACCGTTGGCAGTGGAACTATCCCATTTTTGTTTCGCATCACAACCCTGACGAAATATACCAGGGGAGCAATTATGTTATGAAATCTACCAATAAGGGTGAAACATGGGAAATTGTCAGTCCCGATTTAACAAGAAAGCTGGATCAGTATCACGACATTCCTGGAGGGCCTATCCAACACGATGCTACAGGGGTTGAGGTATATTCTTCTATATTTGCACTGAAAGAATCGCCACAAACGCCTGGATTGATTTGGGTCGGATCTGATGATGGATTGGTCCATCTTACGAGAGATGGAGGTGGACAATGGGAAAATATCACCCCTGAACAAATGCCCAGGGAGGGTACTGTTAATAAGATTGAACTCTCCACACATGATCCCGCAAGAGCATTCCTGGCAGTTTACAATTATCGATATGGGGATACCAATCCATACGTCTATCGTACTAATGATTACGGGAAAAATTGGAAGTTATTGACTGATGGCCAGAATGGAATCCCCGAAGGGCATTTTGTGAGAGCAATTGCTGAAGATCCACAACGCAAAGGGTTATTATATGCCGGGACTGAATTTGGAATGTATATATCTTTTGATGATGGTGAGCATTGGAAATCTTTCCAACTAAATTTACCACATACTCCCATAACGGATCTGGAGGTACACCAGAAAGATTTGGTAATAAGTACGCAAGGTCGTGCATTTTGGATTTTGGAAGACCTAACGCTACTTCATCAGCTCAATGATGAGGTTATGGATTCGGACGCATACTTATTCAAGCCGAGAGATACGTATCGTACCAATACAGGAGGGAGAGATGGAAGACCTGCTAAGCTGTTTTTTTATTTAAGTGAAGAGATGGAGGAATCCGAAGTATCTGTGGCCATTTTGGATGAGAATGATCAACACATTATCAGATGGTCAACGGACCCCGATACGTCTGATCATGAAAAGAAACTCGAGGTATCAACTGGTGTCAATCATATGAAATGGGACCTACGTTACCCAGGACCAGAAATGGTGGAAGAGTTTGTCGCTATGGTATTTAGTGCTGGTCGTGAACCTGGTCCTAAAGCTATACCAGGAAAGTACAAGATTCAATTATCAGTAGATGATCAGGTGTTAGAACAGGATTTTCTCGTTCTTCCAGATCCCAGATGGAATGATATTACCAAAGAAGATTATCAGGAACAATTTGATATGGCTCAAGACCTCATTCATTGGATTGATGAATCACAGGATTGGTTGCGAAAAATACGTGCAATCAAAACACAAGTAGCTGATATAGCTAATAGAGCCGTTAAGGCAGGTCATTCTGAAAAAATTTCAGCGCAGGCAAAAGCTATTCATGATGCGCTAACTAAAGTAGAGCAACAGCTTTTCCAGGAGAAAATTGAGACGAGTCAGGATGAAATCAATTATCCCAGGGTATTCTCCAACCATATTGCCAGATTATACAGGGTAGTGGTAGATGATGATCACCGGCCTACAGGAGGAATGAAAGAGAGATATCGAGATCTACAAGAACATTACAAGACAATTATAAAACCTCTGGAGGAAATTCAACTAACACATCTAAAACAATTTAATGAGCTATTGGAACAAGAGAATGTTGCACGTATTATCATTGGGAAAAAGTAATGCCAGAAATTAGGATCCTGTGGAGTCACCATATGAAGATGCCCTTTGCCCTTCAGAAAACATATGATCTTTATTGGGATTACATTCGTGGAAAATCCTAATACTACAATTGGCACATATTTCCTTATCAAGCAATTGATAAATATGAGAGATCGCTACCTGTTTGTTCTCATAGAAATGATCAGATCCAATTTCTTCCCAGTAAGTCCCTCTTTGTAGGAATTTGCAATGGGATGGTTTTAGGCCAGAGAAAAAGATATCCCCTCCTAACTGACGCCACCTTTTTACCTCCTGGACCAATAGTTCTGCTCCAGCAATGTCTAAATAATTGACTCCATTCGCTACAATCAGCAGATAAGGCTGGGTGGAGTCACTACGCTCGTGTAAATCAGAGGACATATAACTGATGGACCCAAAAAAGATCGCACCATCCAACCTGATAATTTGAAGCTGAGGACACGTTTGAGGGGAATGATGACCTGAATGTATAAATTTCCTTAAGTTATTTTCAGTTGTAGGTACTAGTGTAGAGATGCGAGGTTTTGAAGTGTGTTGAAGAAATATAACTAAAGACAGAAGAACTCCTAAGTATATAGCAAATTCCAACTCCAGAAACAGAGTAGAAAAAAAGGTAACCAATAATACTGCTGTTTCGCTTTTACTAGTATAAATGATCTCTTTGATATGTTGAAAATCAATGAGTCGGTAGGCAACATAAAGAATGATCCCTCCCATGGCTGGAATAGGTAAAAATGAAGTTAGGGGAGCTATTAGGAGGAGTATCAATGCAAGAAAAACTGCAGCAAAAATTGCGGCCATAGGGGTCTGTGCTCCTGCTGTATGATTTATCCCCGATCTTGTAAACGAACCTGATCCAGCATAACAAGAAAAGAAACTTCCTACCAGATTGGACAATCCTTGACCAATAAACTCTTGGTTTCCATCAATGCGTTGATGTGTACGGGTTGCGATTGCCCTTGCAATAGCCACAGCTTCAATAAGCCCTAAAAGGGCAATGGCAAAGGCATCTGCAGAAAGCAACCGTATATTATCAAGTGTGATGTTAGGAAGGGAAAATGGGGGTAAACTCGCTGGAATCTCGCCTACCAAAGTGATGCCTCTCTTTTCGCCTAGCAGGACAATACTTAAAAGGCTCCCTAATATCATGGCAATAAGCATATACGGCCATCTGGGAAGGTATCGCTTAAATACAATGGCACTTACTAACGTGGCCAAAGCCACCGACACTACAAAGGGGTTGGTAGAACCTATTTGAGTACCAATTGAAACCCACGTCTCAAAGAAAGATTCTCCACTTGCTATATCAATCCCAAGCACATGCTTCATTTGGCTGGAAGCGATCAAAAGTGCTGCCCCTGCTGTAAATCCAATGACCACTGTATGTGAGACGAAATTGACGAGGGTACCCATCCGGGCTAAACCTAGGGCTAACTGGAAGACACCTGCGAGGAAAGTAATAACCAGTACAAGCTGGATAAATTCAGGGGTAGTGGGTGGTGCATATTTACTGGTAGCAGAGAACACGACAATCGAAATAGCTGTTGTCGGACCAGATACAAGATGCCATGATGACCCAAATAGCGCTGCTATGATAGGTGTAATCATTGCTGTATACAAGCCATATTCTGGAGGCATTCCGGCAATCATGGCAAATGCTACTCCTTGAGGTAAGACAATGACTGCTCCTGTAATCCCAGCCATAACGTCTGCTCGAAGGGTTTGCTTATTTACCCTGGACCACCAAGACAAGGAAGGGAAAATTCGCTGAAGCATATATATGTTTTTACTAAATTTGATTACCGCTAACCAGAAGTATAATTGGTCTGGGTAGCTCTTTCTCGATCTTTTGGGACCCACCCTTCATCTTTGAGATCAAAGTATGAAATTGAATCTTCAATATGTGTAAAGAAATGTTCTTTTCCAATATTATCCAAAAAACCAGATTTTGTCATCGTATCTCTTACTGGACCCTTTACCCCGGCAAAATATAGGTAGATATTGTTTGATCGATATAATCTCCAGTGTTCTTCTAAGGCTTCAATTGCACTAGCATCTATATCATTAATCGCTGCAAAATCCAGTACTACAAGCTGTAGGTCTTTCCCTTTTTCTTCGACCTTATGATCTATAAAGTCTAGAAAATATGAGATATTGGCAAAGTATAATTGTGCATCTAGTCTGATAATTAACACGTCTTTACGTTCTTCCACATCATCAAATCGGGAAATATTCCTATACTGTATGGACCCAGGAACTCGACCCAAAACAGCTATATGTGGATAAGAACTACGGTAAATGACCATTCCCAACGACAAAGCTACGCCTATCAGTATTCCTTCTTCTATTCCTAATGTCAATGTTCCCAGAAAAGTCGCAAGTAACATATAAAAATCATCTCGCTTAGATTTCCACAAATTGACAGCTACCTTATAGTTAATTAGCCTGAATACTGCCACCATGATCACTGATGCGAGTATTGCCTTAGGGAGATAATAAAATAGGGATGTGAGGAATAGTAAAGTTAATGCGAGCAGGACAGCACTTATAATTGAGGCTAATCCCGTCTTGGCTCCGGCTTGGTCATTGACAGCAGTACGTGAAAATCCACCCGTAATGGGAAATCCTTGGAAAAAAGCTCCACCTACATTTGCCAGACCTATTCCGATTAACTCTTGATTGGGAACTAAATCGTAATCTTTATGCCGAGCCTGTACAGCTTTTGACACAGCGATAGACTCCATAAATCCCACTAGTGCAATAGTGATAGCTACTGGTATTAGCGAAACAATCTGCTCAGAAGATATGGTAGGAGCAGCAAAGGTGGGTAATCCGCTGGGGACAGTTCCCACTATGTTTACCTGTTGTTCATTCACCCCTCCTAGCCATACAATTAGAATTCCAAATACTACTGCTATCAATGGACCTGGTATGGCTCGATGGATTCGTTTAACCAATATGATAAGTATAATACCCAGTGTGCCGATAAACAAAGTTTCATAGGATATTAAATGAAGATTATTCAATGCGAACGCTATAATATCGTATATAAAATTACTGCGCGGTATATCAATCCCTAATAAATGTTGAAGCTGGCTGAGACCTATAATTAAAGCAGCAGCAGAAGTAAATCCACTAATCACAGGTTTGGATAAAAAGTTAACGATAAAGCCAAGTTTAGCTATGCCAAATATAAATTGTATACTCCCTACCATCAGCGCAAGTAAAATAGCCAGTTGTAAGTAATTTTCTGTCCCCATCTCTGCGAATTGGCTTACTCCTGCGGCAACTAATAATGAATCCATAGCTACAGGACCTACCGCAAGCTGTCTGGATGTACCAAAGATAGCATACACCAGAATGGGAATCATCGCAGCATACAACCCGTGAATAGGAGGCAACCCTGCAATCATTGCATAGGCCATGCCTTGAGGTATGAGCATAATACCCACCGTAAGACCTGCTGATATATCTCCTCTTAACCATTCCTTTTTATAGGATGGTAGCCAAGAAAGAATAGGGATAACATGTTTCAGTTTCATGGAATTATTAACTTATACAGAAATAGGTAGTACGACATATTTAGATATACATAACTTAATTTCCTCCCTGCAGAGCTGTTCGTGTAGTTGGAGAGGGAGGTGTAGGTGGGTGAATATAGAAGAAAAAACAATAAAATTGTTGTCCTAGCTATATAATCACCCCCTGACGTCCACCGATATATTCACATTTCGGATTCTTCGACCCTCTCCTTTTCTCTATCCATCTCTGCAGGGGGATAATTTTTCTTGTACTGGAATAAGTTAATATGACATACTTAATATTGTCGCACCACTTACTTTAAGAACCTGCAATTAGGTAAATCGAATTGTAATTCTCTGTGAGACATGTCACTTAAAGTGGTAAGATTCAGATTTTACGACAAAAACTATGAATTGTTAGGTAAATCATCCCCTAAGAGTTAATTTAAATGGTAAATGGCGATGATACAAAATCATGAAACTAATACTGTTATTTACTACTATCTTAGTAATCTCTTGTCAACAAAACGGCAAGCAAGTTGCTCAAATACCCGATAAGAATCCTACAGAGATACATTTTTATACATCAGATAGCTTACTTGTATTTGCCGATCTATATGAAATTGATTCTCAGGCTCCTATTATACTGTTGTTTCACCAAGGTGGATCAAATGTTCGCGGAGAATATCAGGAGCATATTATACCTATGTTAACGGATGAGGGGTATAACATACTCGCTACAGACCAAAGATTGGGAGGACAGGTATACGGTCAGTATAACAGAACCGTGGCGATGATACCCAATAACGAGTTTACGTATTGTGATGCTTACCAGGACATGGAAGCTGCCTTGAACTGGGTCCTTGATTCAGAGTATGAAGGTGCAAAAATACTGTGGGGTAGTAGTTATAGTGCGTCATTAGCAATCAGACTTTCCCATCAATACAAAGACCAAGTTTCGGGGATATTGGCTTTCTCTCCAGCTTCTGGGGGACCAATGGCTGATTGCCGACCAGATTCCTTTTTTTCTATCTTGGATATCCCCTTACTTTTACTTAGACCTAGGCAAGAAGCAGAAATTGAAAGTGTTAAGGCTCAATTAGAATTAGCTTTAGCTAATGATCATGAGGTATATATTGCTGAAAATGGAACACATGGATCTTCCATGCTGGTAAAAAATCGTGTAGAAGGAGATATTGATGAGAATATAGGAATAGTATTATCCTTTTTGAAAAAAGTGGGTGGTAATTGATTCAACTACAGTTTACCGACTCCTTCATCATTCGTGTTGAACATCTACCTATTATTACTGCTTATAATTGACAACAATTCTTACGTTAATGATATATATGTCTAAAGCCAATATTGTTCAAGTGTTTCATTGTTTATTCTTTCAGCGATCTTTCACTTTGTTCTTACTTCTTTATGTGTATCAATTAGCAGCACAGATCAATATGGTGCCTGACTATACGGGTACTACTCAATACTTAGCACCAGAAGGTTGGACAATTCAAGTAAATAAAGATGAACAAAATGGGATTTTTTCATGGACTGCTCAGGAAAAACCTGGGAAAATAGGCTCGCCTGGCTTACTGATCATTGCCATGGATGATTTTCCTGGCAGTAATACGGATCTGGTTACACAACTATTAAATCAACAATTTTCTACCCTTAAGGTAGACCAGCGAAAAGATATTTCTCAAAATGAATCGCATTTTATTCTCAAGGGAAAGACTCAAAAAATCAGGGCAAAAGTAGCAGCAGTTTTTCTGAAAGACCCTCAACAAGAGCGTATTTTTTTATCTTATTTTGCTGCACCGTTAGATCGCTACGAGGAATTAGGGAGAGAAAACTTGTTGTATGAAGCCATTAATAAAAGCAATCCCTTTTTGACCATCGTAACGAATACTGATACTAAACAGGATGTTGGGGAACTGGAAGGAGAATTAAATATGCAGGATATTCAAGTCCAGAATCAACTTTTATTAGCCACCTCCTCAATTTCTCCCTCTGAGATAAAAGGAAAATGGTTGCAAGTAATGTCATTTGTTAATGGTGAAACTTTCCAGGAGGTACATAGTGAGAATATCATATATGGGAGTCGAGGATATGGTCATATTCTGGAACTTAATTCAGATAATACATATCGATTGTCTTATAAATATGACCAAGATTATCAAGCATGTACAAACAGTGCAGAAGTTATTGAAAAAGGAAAATATAAACTAAATGACAATATTCTCACATTATTCGATAGAGCATATAATGGTGTATTTACAGTATGCGGTAAAAAATCCTGGGAAAATAAGGATCAGCAGCCTGACATGAGTTATCGTATTGGGTTATCTTCTTCAGGTACGTATTTGGTATTGCAGGGATTGCCCATGCCCTACACCATTTCCACTGAAACTTCATCTGATGGTAAAGAAATATTCCAGGAAGGATTTTCACGTATCGAATAGGATTGTATTATTAAGCTTAATACATTCCACAGGGCTATATATAGGGACCTGCTTGTAATAGCAGACGTATATCATACTGGAATTTTATGGAAGAACGAGTATTTGGCAGATGATGTCTAACTGTGAATAAACAAAATGCTCAATCTATAAAATAAGTTGGATAATATGGATATGGTAGGAAATTTAGTAAACCAGGTGGAAACAGCGAGAAAGGAATTTCTTTCTACACTGAGTGGGTTGACTTATCATCAAGAGATGTATAGTCCCAGCGATGAGCAGTGGTCAATAAATCAAATCGTGGAGCATATAGTTTGGGCAGAGAGAATTGGGGTAATGGGAATGTGGAAAGCCTATTTGAGCAATCAGCCTTTATGGGAAGGTGAAAATCCTAATAAAGGGCTATCAATTGAAGAAGTGATAGATAGAACCTGGAAAGAGAAAGAGCAGGTACCTGATGTGGCCAAACCGAGATGGGGAGGACCTGTTATCTTTTGGATGAATGAGTTGAAAAGTTGTGCCTTTACGCTTTCAACATTTTCACAGGAACTAACAAATGCTGATTTGGAATCTGTAATATATCCACATCCCATTTCGGGTCCTTTAGATATATCTCAAAGGTTACAGTTTTTGAGGTTTCATATGCAAAGACATCAACATCAAATGCTGACTCTCAAGAATCATCCCAATTTTCCCAATTCTAATTGAATGAAAGTTAAAACCTTATTCACCATGAACGTAAAGATTGTCAATATTTTCATTCCAGTATTGGTGTTGATCATCTATGTATCTTGTCAAACACAGAATATAACATACGTATGTACGCCTTGTAACTTAGCTTGTGATACACTCATCTTTCAAAAACCAGGTATTTGTCCACATTGCCAGATGGCCTTGGTAAAAAGCAGTGAGATTGTTCGTCTAGAAGAATTAGAGGTGGATAGTATCGATATCCAAAAAGGTTCAGGGGTATTCGTCGTTGAGGGAGGAATGGGTAAAAAGGGTAAACCTATCGGAGTGTATTATTACATGCCTCAAAATTATCATCCTGATACAAAGATTCTTATGGTCATCCCAGGAGCAGGTAGAGATGGGGATGAGTATAGAGATGCCTGGATTGATGCAGCAGAACAGTATAATCTGCTTATACTTTCTCTTCAATATCGAGAATCCATGTATGATTTTACGCAATATCATATGTGTGGATTAATGCATGAGTGGGATTATACGCAAAGTTTTGAATTTGTAGAGAATTCCAATAATGCCCTGCTGGATGAATCATCTCTCCAATTTGAGGTTAACGACGATCCCAATCAATGGATATTTAAGGACTTTGACAGAATATTTGATCAGGTTGTAACAGCATTGAATGGAAATCAAACAACGTATGATATGTTTGGGCATTCTGCAGGAGGCCAAATACTTCATAGATTGGCTCTGTTTTATCCAGAAAACAAAGCGGAATACATCATAGCAGCTAATTCAGGTTTTTATACCCACCCGGATTTTGAAAGGGGCCTTCCTTTTGGAATGGAAGATACTCCCATCCCACAAGAGCAATTAGCTTCTTCTTTTGCAAATCAATTAGTATTACTTCTTGGAGAATTAGATAATGAAAACGAGGATAGAGGTACACTTCTTAGATCGGAAACGGCAGACCAGAGAGGACTACATCGCTACGCTAGAGGAAAATATTTTTTCGATCAGAGTCAAAAATATGCTGAAGGGTTGGGATATACTTTTCGATGGGAACTGAAAGTCGTTCCAAATGTGGGCCATGACTTTCGTAAAATGAGTCAGGCTGCAGCAGATTATTTATATGGAGAATCATAAAAGTATGGTGGTAGCGGCATCACAAAACAGCTTTGTGTATTCAAAACTCTTTGATTCGGATATTTCGATAGTGTGCCTCTGCTGGAGGACCACTATGGATTTGCAAGCAAATGTTTCCTGATTGAGAGATGCCTTCCTCAGGTTCTTCATATCGCAATACTTCCTCTCCATTAAGCGCAAAAATAATAGTATTTTCTTTGCATCGAATCGTCAAACTATTCCACGCTTCTTCCTGTAACAGTTCATGTATCTTTTCCTCTGAAGGCTGAATAAGAAACCTTTTCCTTCGCGATTCATCATATAGAGAAGCCCAAATGGTTCTTTGTGGAGACTTACCAATATCATACTGATATCCAATTACTTCATTGCTATCTGGTATCCGTGTACTTCGAAATTGTACGCCTGCGTTGTTTCCAGTACCTATCAGTTTGGCTTCGAGTTGAAGTTCAAAATCTGAATAGGGTGTTGAAGTACATAAAAATTCGTTTTGAGGAATGCTTTCAGTTAACATGCCCGCAATAATTACCTCCTCTTCTATTCTGAAAAATTCCATATTCCCTTCCCATCCTTTAAAGGTACCATCAAATAACGGAGAGAAGTTTTCCGAGGATTCATTGACACATCCTAATAGAAGGAGAAATAGAATGGGGATAACCAACATTCTTAGCATAGGGATCTTTGTTTAAGTTCTCTTAAAGATAGGTAATAATTACAAGTAAGTGGATGGATCTTTGGATATATATACAAAACCACTTGACATCGATGGGCTTTTGAAAGAACTGGATTAGTATTTAAGTACCTTAAACACTTCTCGTCCTGATGAATGTGTAATCGTCAAATAGTAATATCCTGGACTCAGGAAAGACAAGTCTAATTTTTTAGGATAATGTAAGATACCATCTTGATAATTTAGTTTACCACTTAGATCATAGATAGATATATTGGCAGGTCGGATTTGATTGTCTAGACTATGAATTGTGATTTGGCTGGAAGTAGGGTTTGGGAAAATATCGAAGGACTTTGGTGTTGACAGGTTTTTCTCTGTAGAGGTGATGATGCCAAAAGAATCCGGGACAACTAACTGTAAGCCTCCTTGTATATTTCCCACAACGAATATGGGGCTATTTGACGTATCAGTTACTGCTACAGCAGGGGCTGCTCGTACACCAAAATCGTGATTAGCTAAAACACCTGAAAATACTAACGAGTCGGACACCCTCTGATTGACAAATTCATAGATTTCAACTTCTCCAACAACTCCTCCAACGAGTAATTCCGCTTCTCCATCCTTATCATAATCAGCCAGAGTCGGGCGGGCAAATCCTCTGGAAAATTCTCCACCAAATTCGTCGAGTATTCTAATATTGCCCCATGTCTCTGAAATTAATTCAAATTCAGGAAGTCCAGCAGGGATTACTTCTTCACTAATCCCTTTATTTTCATAAAAATGTATGTATCCATCTACATTTCCTATAAAAAGATCCAGGTCCTCATCCTCATCAATATCATAGAGAAAGGGGGCACTATTTCTTCCTACATCAATTCCTCCCAATGTATCGGTAACAAATTCAAAGGGATTAGTTGTATTCATACCATTATGTTGGAAGAAATACAGTGTTCCCATCGTATTCCCCAACAATAAATCATCCCTGCCATCTCCATTTAAATCCCCGCCTGCAGGGCTGATTTCTGTGAGTAATGGGAAATCATTTGTGCTACGGAGATCTAACATATCAAGCGTTCTGATTTCATATGTTGGAAATGCGTTGGTACCAGTATTTTCCAATAGTGCTATGGCAGGTTCTAGTATGGGAGAATCAGCATTGAAATACCCCAAATTACCCACAATCAGATCTTGCAATCCATCGTTGTTATAGTCTATAAACGAGGGAAAAGCATAAGAGCCTACATCCAAGGTAGTATTTTGTAAAAATCCACGTTCTGATAGTTGAAAATCAGGTTTGTTATCTGCGCCTACATTCAGGTATAGCCAGGTTCCTGTTACATTATCAAAAGAACTGCTAGCATGGGGGGCGGCAATCAGATCTCTCACTCCATCATTATTGATATCCAGATAAAACGCTGAAGGGAAAGTTGAAATACTAATCGAGGTATCCAAAGATGGGAAGTTGCGCTCAACCGAATCCATAAATGCATAGTCAATAGTCCCGGAATTATACAAAGCATAGATTTCGTCGAAAGAAGTATCTCCTATCAGTGCATCATATGTAGAATCGGCATTCAGATCTAAAAGAAGCGTGGTCGATCCCGCGTGAAGAATATCGCGAGTGCCTGTTACTCCATTGGCAACATTTTCATATGTTACTTCTCTGGATTGAAAAAGCGATCTTATTCTGGGGCGGAAATCGCTGGTAAAGGGACAACTGATCGTATCAGCTACAAATGCTGTGTTATCCACATCACTCTCCCTAAAATGTCCCCAACACTGTGTGTCTCGTACTAATAGGAAGGTATCGCACCTTCCAGTGTTTTCAACAGCCATGTTTTTGATGTACGTTACAGTTGTTGCATTTACGCCAAAAACCAAAAAATCCAGGTCCCCATCATAGTCTAAGTCTTTCAACCCGGGAATATCTGTAGGGTTAACGGAGAGTACAGAAGTTAAATTTCCTCGTTGGACATTGAGTTCAGGATAAGTCAATTCAAAAAGTATACTATCCGCTGCGATACGTTGTTCAAACACAGAAGCATCGGAGTTATCAGTTCTGCACAATAAATCAGGAAGCCCATCACAATTCGCATCCTCGAAAAGGGCCCATGTTATGCAAGGACAATTATCAAAAAGACGCTGATAGGATGGATCGTAACGAAAGTTGACTTCATTTTCGCTACCCGTATTTAAGAATGTAACAAATCTACTGGCCTCTTTATCAAACGCAACTAAATCAAGCACTCCATCTCTATTCAAGTCTACTGAGCCATATTGAGGCGTTTCCAATCCTCCAGACCAGGCGTTTGTAAGCGTATCACCATTCAATTTTCTTACAGGTATCTCCGTTGCTAGATGATAAGATTGAGAAAAAGTGTGAATATGAACAAATGATAAAGAACCTAGGATAATTAGGTGCTTAATAAGGTCTTGAAATAAAAGTTTTGTAAACAACATTAAAAAATTGTTAAAATGTTGGTGCATAGCCATCCCTTCTTTTTATTTGTGCGTCAAAATAGAAAAATATCTAACACCTTAAACTGTTATTCTGATTACCATTAATATTCATTTCAACTATGAAAACTTTATACTTTTTGTTGACAATTTCTATAATGTGTTTCATCAGTTGCAGCGAGGAAGAGGTGAATCCCGTGGATCTTAGTGGAACCTATGAGGGAATCTTCCTGGCAAATGATTTGGCGCTTTCTTTGAAAAAGTCAGGCCCTGTTACCCTTATCCTACATGAAAAAGGATATGAATGCATAGGAAACCCCAATCTGGTTCCGGCAGGGGGGCAGGGAACTTTTGTGAAAAAAGACGGTAAACTCATCTTTAATGAACAGGGAGTATGGAAGCAAGTTAAGCAGGAAATGGTACTCCAGGGTAAATATTCTTACTTCTTTGATGGGGAAAATCTGGAACTTTGGCGGGACTCAGATAAGCAGTCCCTGAAGTACGTATTAAAGAAGCAGTAGCAGCAATTATTTCACTAAGTCAATTCAAAAAATTGGCGTGATCGTCTGTGGTCCTAATGGTCCATCATCTGTCGTCTATTGTCCAATCTGCCATATATTAAAGAATTGGTTTTTTGATATATGGCAGGGATTCCCTATTTTATATAAGTTTCCAATTACTTATCAACAAGGGTTATGGACAGTAATACCTATCAGGCAGATGTGATTGTTGTGGGGGCAGGTATTGCAGGTATTGTCGCTGCCATTGAACTTCTTCACCAACAGAAGAGGGTATTGATAATAGATAGAGATGAAGAAAAAGAAATCGGAGGATTAGCAAAATGGTCCTTTGGTGGGATGTTTTTTGCCGACAGTCCTATACAAAGGAAAAGAGGAATAAAAGATAGCCCTGAACAGGCATTGAAAGATTGGCATGCATTTGCAGAATTCGGTGAAGAAGACCATTGGCCGAAGAAATGGGCTGAGCAATTTGTCCATTTTTCTACTCCATATATACACGATTGGCTAAAATCTTATGGGATTGCCTTTTTCCCCGTTGTACACTGGGTAGAGAGGGGATTATACAGACCAGGGAATTCAGTGCCAAGGTTTCATATGGTGTGGGGTACAGGGTATGAATTGAGTAAAGTGTTATCGGGGTATTTACTTGATCATCCAGAAAAGTCTGGTTTGACAATCAAATATAGACATAGGGTGACCGAATTAGAGATAGATAACGGCAGGATCACAGGTGTTGATGGAGTGGATGAAATGACTGGAGAGTCTTTTATAGCTAAAGCGGATGTAGTCGTTATCGCTACTGGAGGAATCAATGGTAGTATTGAAAAAGTAAAACAAAATTGGTATAAGCCCTGGGGAGACCCACCTGAAGAAATCTTGAACGGTTCTCATCCCTATGCAATCGGTGATATGCACGATGCCACGGATGCAATCTGTGGTAATGTTACGCATCTGGACAGGATGTGGAATTATGCTGCTGGGATTCATCACCCTCAACCTGTTATGCCAAAACATGGGTTGAGTTTAGTTCCGCCCAAATCAGCAATTTGGGTAAATTATCGTGGGGAAAGATTTGGCCCTATGCCGCTCATGACTGCTTATGACACGCGGTATCTGGTCGAACGTATCTGCCAGGAGCCTGTAAAATATTCATGGCAAATACTTAACGCTAAAATAATGAATAAGGAATTTGCGATATCAGGTTCCGAATCCAATGATGCAATCAGGGAAAAAAAGTTATTACAATTTGTTTCAACAATCCTTTTTGGGAATAAGAAACTGGTTGATAAGATTCTACATGAATCCAAAGACATTGTAGTAGGGAACAGTATAGAAGAACTCTCTGAAAAAATGAACGCCTTAACAGGCAAAGACCATGTCGATGTACAGGTACTTAAGGAATCGATTGATACCTATGATGCAAATATCGATCGGGGAAAAAAATACTTTAATGATGAGCAACTCAGGCGAATTGCACATGTTCGTCAATATACCGGAGATCGCCTGAGGACATGTAAATTTCAAAAGATAAATGACCCAAAGGCAATGCCATTAATCGCTATCCGCGAGTTTATCTTGTCTAGGAAAAGTTTGGGAGGAATACAAACGGATCTTCAAAGTAGGGTGCTTGGTAAACCTGATAAGATGGGTAATCAGGTACCTATTGAAGGATTGTATGCAGTTGGAGAAGCCGCTGGATTTGGAGGGGGAAATTTGCATGGATTCCGCGCTTTAGAAGGTACATTTTTAAGTGCATGCGTGTTGACAGGGCGTATAGCTGCTTATTCAATCTCAGGAAAAACGCTAACATGAAAAAGACTGCCGCATTTTTAGTAAAATACGCCCTTGAGCACATGGGGGTAAAGCATACCTTTGGGATACCAGGAGTGCACAATACAGAGATTTATGATGAACTCAATAAATCCAAAGAAATTTTACCTGTACTGGTTACGCATGAAGCAGGTGCAGCATTTATGGCAGATGGCGTCTCAAGGACTAATGACTATGTAGGAACATTGGTTATTGTACCTGCTGCGGGTACAACTCACGCGATGAGTGGGATAGGAGAAGCTTATCTGGATGGTATTCCCATGTTAATTATTTCCGGGGGTACACGAAGAGATAGTGGAAAGGCGTACCAACTCCATCAATTGGATTTGGGGAAAGTACTTAATGGGATTATAAAGAAATATTATCTCATAGAAACCCATGAAACAGTAGTTTCTACCTTATTCGAAGCCTATCAAACAGCAGTTTCAGGTGAACCAGGTCCTGTTTATGTTGAGATTCCTGTGGAATTGCAAATGTTCGAAGGAGAAGTCGGTAGTCTGCCAGAATTCGTAAAACCAAGTGTAAAGACTCATGTTAATGAAAGGGAAATAATTGAGGCTGTAGACTTGTTGGTTGCTTCGCAGAAGCCAGGAATCTATCTGGGATGGGGTGCTGTAGATGCCTACGAGTTTTCATCACAAATAGCTGAAGCTCTTTCAGCGCCTGTAGCTACGACCATGCAAGGGATTAGTGCATTTCCTGCTTCAAACCCTTTCCACGTAGGTATGGGGTTTGGTAACTCCGCTGTTCCCGCTGCAAAGCATGCTTTTGAGGGATATGATTGTCTACTGGCAATTGGTGTGCGTTTTGCTGAATTAGCAACAGGGAGTTACGGGATGGAAGTACCAGAAAATCTGATACACATAGATATTAATCCCGATGTATTCCATAAAAACTACCCGGCTAAAGTAGCGATACAAGGAGATGCATCTGAATTGTTAAAAGCTATATGGCAAGAACTTCGCCATCGTACACATACTCCTACACGTACTGTCTCAGAATTTACAGCCCGAATAGCTAAAGATAAGGAAACGTATTTCCAGAGTTGGATAGGGGCCCCACAACAGGATCGGGTTTCTCCTGGTCATTTTTATCAATCTCTCTCTGAATTACTTCCTGAGAATACGTTTATGGTCGTAGATGACGGTAAACATACGTTTTTAACAGCTGAATTATATCCGGTAACGGTACCTCGCCATTTTATCTCTCCCACAGATTTTAATTGTATGGGCTATTGCGTCCCTGCTGCTGTAGGGGTCAAACTTACTCATCCTACGGAGCCCGTTGTAGCTATCGTTGGGGATGGTGCTTTTCTGATGACGGGATTGGAACTATTAACTGCCGTGAGTTATGGAGCAGGGGTAATGGTGTTTGTATTCCATGATGGAGAATTAGGTCAGATCTCTCAATTTCAAAGAATACCACTTAACCGAAAGACCTGCACCGTATTAGGAGATTATCAGGTAAAAGGAATCGCAGACGCCGTGGGAGCACATTTTATTTCCATGGAAAACGATCAACAGATTATTCCGGGAATAAAAGAAGCATATGAACAGTCTCAGCAAGGTATTCCGGTTGTAGTCGATGTAAAGATCGATTATTCCCGTAAAACAGCCTTTACTAAAGGAGTAGTGAAAACCAATATGGGAAGAATGGCCTTGAAGGATAAAGTGCGATTTCTTTCTCGGGCGCTAAAAAGGCATGTAGTGGGTTAGAGTTTTGCTATATTGTATTAAAATATGAATTACAATACTTTTATACACCAATTCGAAGTTAGATATACACCAATACTTGATTTTTCTGATCAGATAAAATCAATCATAACTCCGTTTACTCATTTAGCGAATAGATTCCGTATTAGTAATGATAATACAATAAATTTTAGGATAGATCTTTATTTTGAGTCAGACTTCTATCAAATTTCTATTCTTTGGGATAGGATTTTTATAATCGCCGAACAAGATCTTGATTCATTAGCTGAGAAAAATTCGGTAGTTGAAGAGCCCTTTTTTAATATCTTGTCGCAGATAAAAAAAATATCAACCTTTGGTAGTATAGCCAATTTTATATATTTAGCTATCGTTGTTGAAAATGGAAAATTTAAATCTAAAAATAAAGATGAGTTAGTTAATGAAATGAGAGACAGTTATTTTAAATCCATCTTAAGTCCGATTTCTGCAAACTGTAAAGACTTTGTTATAAATTTTAAAAGTAGTTTTGAAAATGAAGAAATTGAGTATTCAATTGGTCCGTTTGTTGGAGAGTCAGATTTTAACACAAGAGGATTTGAAATTAAAAATCCAAGTAATAGAGAGAAGTTGGATTCAATAGGTGAATTTTTTAGCATTAAAATTTTCAATAAAGGTAGATATGTTTCCTTTAAGAAATATCAAGAATTAGCCAAACAAGTAAAAAATACCATATATGAATTATGGAAGTAATAGAAAATAAAATTGTATCTATCGAATCTAAGGTAGATGAAAAAAAGATAACTAAAAATTTGAGTAAGAATGCTGATCAAGAGCAAGCTCAAAGTTCAATAAGTATAGATTATAGTTTCATTAACACACTTAATGAAGTCAATCTTACCTTGGAAAAGTTTCATCGAGAAGGCTTTCTATCAGGAGAAAAATGGGATAAGATTTATAATATAGGAGCAAGAGTAATAGACATTTTGGACAAATCGGTTCATTGCGAATGTATCATAGATAAAGAAAACCAATTTTTTCAGAAAAGATCATTCCCTCTTATATTATTTGAGAACATCAGTAATATGAGTGTTGGGAAACTAATCCTAATTAAAATTAAGAATAAGAGTGGTTCGATTAGGATAGATATTTATGATGGTGAAAATATTGTTGACAAATCAGCTTTCGATTTAAATGATAGATGGGCTTTATTAGAAAACTCTGGGTTAGACATACCTTTCGATGAATTATGAAAGTCGTTTTTTTCAATGTTGGTCAAGGTGATTCTATTATATTGGAATGGGAGTCAAACGATGAATTATTAATTGGCGTAATTGATTGCAAAAGAAGAGAAGATGGTAAAAATCCAGTTCTAGAATATATTAAAGGGAAAAAAATACTTAAAATTTTATTTTTAGTTCTCTCCCACCCACACTACGATCACTTTTCTGGATTTCTGGAATTACTAGAGTATTGTGAAAAAAATAATATTAAAACGGAGTATTTTTTGCATACTTCTCAACAAACTCCAGATTACTTAAAAACAGCATGTCTTACAGCAATAGCAACAAAATCGATTCAAGATCTATTTATATATTTAAGAAAATCTGTTAATGAGTCGAGAATAAAGGTAGCTATAATCCAAGGAGATGCACCTTTCAAATTCCCTCTAGATGAAAAATGGGAACTCATTCCAGTATCTCCTTCATTAAAGGAATTTGATGATTACATCAAAGATGCTCTACCTTATAACCTTGAGGAAGATGCTAACAATAATCCCAATGCTAATTACTTAAGCACAATAATCAAGCTATATAACAATGCAAATAATAAATTTTTACTATTAACGTCTGATGCTGAGAGTAGGAGTTTTAAAAGACTAAAATCCCGTGGAGACTTATTCCCTAAGAAACACATCCTAATTGTAGCTCAAGCGCCTCACCACGGCTCCAAGAAGAATCACCATAGCAACTTTTGGAAAATAATTACTCCTAAATCAAATAATGCATCTCTTATTATTTCCGTAGGAAAAAATAGTTATGGCCATCCATCTATGGATGTAGTTAATTTCTTTAAGAAGAATGATTATAGTATTTCTAGTACAATAAATTTAGAAAAGTACAAATCAAGGACATCGCCTGAATCATTACTTTTAGACGTTTTTAGTGATGAAATAAACGAAGTATCTATGGGAAAAGATGTTGTAATAGAATTGGATTGATCAATTATATTGAGAAATAGTAATATTCTGAAAAGTAATAACATGTAGTAAACCACAGAGAGTCTCTAAGAGCAAGGTTTGTTCATTTTTAAGAAAAAAACATCTTTGTATTTTTAAGATAAAATTAGGTTAGTAAATAAGATTATGCTCATTAGTCAGAAGTAGATAATTCAGATTTGAGCATATTTAATATAGATGAAACAGTATCTAATAGCTTTTCCTTTGCTATAATGTCTCTTTCCTGATCCTTCCTCAGTTTCATCTCTATACCCCCTTGTTTAAGGGATCTTTTGGAAACAGTAAGACGTAGAGGCACACCTATGAGGTCTGCATCACTGAATTTCTCCCCTGCACTTGCCTCCTTGTTACTTCTATCGTCATAGAGGACTTCTATACCTGCGTTTTTCAATAGGAGATAGATGTTTTCTGCCTCTTGTTTGATTTCATCATTATCAGGTAACCCTACGATATATACGTCATAGGGACTTACAGTGATAGGAAGCATAAGGCCACGTTCATCGTGGTACTCTTCCGCCAGACAGCCTAATAACCTCCCTACCCCTATCCCGTAAGATCCCATAACAATGGGTTGGTATCGTCCATTAGGGTCCATAAAATTTGCTCCCAGACTTATGGAATATTTGGTCCCTAACTGAAAAATATTTCCTACTTCTACCCCTCTTACAGATTGTAGGGTGTCTTCATCAGATTCAGCATCTGGTGCTAAGGCACCATCATAAGCATATGTGATATCACCTACGTATTCACTTTCGTAATCTCGACCATAGCACACATTGATCAAGTGATAATCTTCTTCATTGGCACCCATGACCAAATTCATGGATTCAGTGATAAGGTCATCGACAACAATCAATGTTTTATTACTATCAACATTAATGGGAGAAGCATAGCCTGCAACAGCACCTATTGAATCAATCTCTTCTTGCGTGGCAGTTACTAACTCAGATGACTGTATCAGCTTTTGTAGTTTTACAGGATTGACATCCATGTCTCCTCTGACTACAGCCAAAATGACTTTGTGTTCACCCCCTACGGTGCTTGAAAAGAAAACTACCTTTCCGCAGCGATCGGGATCTATGCTGAGATAATTTGCTAAATCAAGAATCGTTTTGGTCCTGGGAGTGTATACTCTTTCAAGTGGTTGCAGGTCTTCCTCTGGAGGCACGGGTTTTGTGAACGTTGCTACTTCCTTGTTTGCCTGATATCCGGTATTTTCAGAAATAAAGATTGTGTCTTCTCCTATCCCCGTGAGATACATATATTCATGTGCTTTGCGTCCACCCATCATGCCCACATCGCTTTCGATGGCGATTACAGGTAGTCCTACACGTTGAAAAATATTGAAGTAAGCTTCATAATGTGCCTGATACTGCTTTTGTAGTCCCTCCCATGAAGTATCCAGGGAATAGGAATCCTTCATGACAAACTCTCTCACTCTAATCAGCCCCCCTCTGGCTCTGGCTTCATCGCGAAACTTTGTTTGGATCTGATATACCAGTAGTGGGAGTTGTTTATAAGTTGTTATTTCACTTCTTGCTAGGCTTGCTACTACTTCTTCATGCGTCATAGCTAATACCATATCCCTTCCAGCACGGTCTTTGAATCTTACTAAAGATTCATCGATGCCATCATATCTTCCTGTTTGTTTCCATATATCTGCTGAATGAATCACTGGCATACTTATTTCAACTCCGCCGATTGTATTCATCTCTTCTCGTAATATTTGTTCGATCTTACGAAAAGATCTTTGTCCAAAATGTAAGGCTGAGAAAATACCTGTAGATAGTTGTCGTATATATCCAGCTCGCGCTAACAAATCTTGAGAAAATATATCAATATGGCTTGAAGACTCCTTACGTGTAGAAAAGAGTATGTGAGAATATTTCATAATTGAATGACCATGTTTTAGGCAAAAATAAACGAATTTCAAGCTAAGAAAGCGATAATTCTTGAATTATCTTTGTAAGAATGAATATAGAAATGTTCTTTGTGGCGTAAGGGCTTTTCACGCTAAAGGGATTATGTTTTTGAAAATATGTATCTAATAAGTAGAAGAGCATGGAACTTCAATTTAAAAAATATCTCAACAAGCCATCTATAATTACTTTTATCCGATCAGATGGGACACGTACTTGGTTGAAAATACATCATGGTCAAGAGTTGCACGATCTGGCACATTTTGTTGTAGAAAGAGAGATGAAGTGTACCCAGGCTTTTTTAGGACTAATTGATCAGGGCTATGAAGCCTCTGATTTCGAATTGCCCATAGAACAAAAACCTGAAAAGCTTAAAGGAAAATATTTACCTGTAGAAGCAATCCAGACAGAACACATAATCAATTTGTTGCAAACGGAAGCGCTGAGTCATGAACGAAATGAAGCCTTTTTGGAAATGTTGAAAGATATCCTTCAAAAGGATCAAATTCCCTATCCTCAAAGCTTAAACAAAGAAAAGCTAGATTTAATTAGAGAAAAATACACCAAACTGATTGAGCAATGGAACAATTTAGCTCCTGGAAAAACTTTATACCTACTTTTTGATATTGTTAGTACACATGGATCACAATCGTAAGGAATTGCAATCCATGCTTGATGAAATCGATCATTGTTGGATAATGACGCGTTGTCCAAATACCATTCTTCCTTGTTCGTCATTTATTGACAGCCAATATGTTCCCATGCTTACTTGTTTCAAAGGAAATTGCAACTTTTGGTGTCTTGCTTCAATAGGGTATTCTCCACTTTTTACCTCTTGGCCCAATAGATTGTATAGTGTAAGGGTCCAACGCGTGGGTCTATCACTGGTAAAGGAAATATGTATATATTCTGATGCTGGATTAGGATAAAGGATAACCGGGTCCTTGAGTATATCAGATTGAATGGGGGTAGTCAACAGGTCTGAAGCTATATTAAACTGTACCTCCGACAATCCATAGCAGGATGGATCTCCCCAATTGCTGATTGCTGTTATCAATATATATCTTGCTCTCACACCTGAAAAGTCGGGTCCTTCAAATCCAGGGTAATCAAAGTTCCCACTAGCTTGAGGTAACTGAAAGTTCCCAAGGCTTTCCCATTTATTTTTATCATTTGAGACTTCAATGGTTACCTCTTTCATTCCTCTATCCGTTTCTCCTGCTTGATTGACATTCCATATTTTCGTGTCTGATAATGGATACATGGCACCAAGGTCGTATAAAATCCAGTGTGAAGGATCTTTTTCAGGATTGGGGTTTTCATTGAGTTCGCAAGAATACCAGGTTTGATCCCAAATAGTCTGGTCGTTGCATTGAGCATACAGGGAGCTTTGTATAAATAACAATATGAAAAGTGTACAATATATTTTCATGATGAGATAATATTAAAAAGGTGAGCATTAAATATTCATGAATCCTATGGGTAATTCACCCCTCCCTGTAGTATAAAAATTACCGATATTGGGAAAAATAAGTGGTAGGTCAGAAGGAGAAACCCCAAACCAAAGTGCTAATTCCGTAAAATATTCGTCGCAGGAGGTCGTAGGCAATAAAATCCCATTTCCTACGTCCAGAGAGCTATTTAAGGCTAATTCAGGATATTTTCCATATATATTACCCCCTCTTACAGAATCTCCCATAGCCAGTACATTGCCTCCCCAGGCATGGTCTGTTCCATTCCCATTAGAGGTTAAGGTTCTACTAAAGTCAGAAATAGTAAATGTTGTGACCTGTGTTCCCGTACCTAGTTCATCCATAGCTGTCTGGAATTCAGAAAGCCCCCTGCTCAAAATACCCAACATCTCCAATTGGTTGTTTAACACTTCATCATGATGGTCCCATCCACCATATGTAAGGAAAAAAGTCTGCCGCTTCATCCCTAATTGTTGCCGAGCACCTATCACTCTTGCAATCATATGTAGACTCTGAGAGACGTAATTGGGAGAAAAAATGGTATTGAGACGTACTGTATCAATAGCATCTGAAAAGGAAGTATGATTCGTTTGTGCTTTTCGGATAATGCGTGTATAGGTCTGCTTAAAAATATCCTGGTACTCTTGCTCTAATAGGCTTTTTACAGCTGTGCTTTGGAGTTGGTTAAATGGATCAGGACTGTCTAAGCCTTTAATCCCAATACTTCCATTTCCATACGGAACAATGGTGTATTCCACCGTTTGGTTTCCTGACTGAAATACGTTATTACCTGAAAGGGAGATATTCATGGACAGGTCGGGGTTACTATTCATTTCTCCAAGTATGTCTGCCATTCTTCCTCCCCAACCCAGCGCAGATCGTTCTTGTGGTACGGAAGTCTGCCATTGCTGAATTTGATCTGCATGTGAAAATAATCCCAGAGGTAGTCTGATCGAACTGTTATAAGCATTTACAGAAGAAATAGGCTCGATCAACGTCCCAACATTCGATAAGAAGGCTAGTTTACCTTCATCAAACAGCTTCACAACCTCTGGCATAGACGGATGTATGGCATATTTTTTCCCCTCTCCCGGATCAAAGTCTAAGGGCAGCAGGTCCTCCTTACTAAGAGCTAAATTGGATCGGGTTGATTGATACAAAGCGTGGGATTCATCATCATAAGGAACTAACATATTGTATGAGTCATTTCCTCCTGCGAGTAGAATACATACTAACGCTTGGTAATCATCCTCTTCAGACTTGTATAAGTCTCTGGTTCGGGTTCCAGCCAAGACATTGGCCATCCCCAGGTTAAATAAGCTGGTAAACATGGTGGCAGTTCCCACCGCAGCACAGCTGGCAGATCCTAAAAAGGATCTTCGAGTATATGTTTTGTTAGAATGTTGTTTCATTGTGGAATCGGGTCATTGTGAAATTGTTGAATTGTGATATTGTTGGTTTAAACCACTACAGAGTGGTTATTTTCGTCTGTCGTCCGTGGTCTGTGGTCTAAACTGTCGTCCGTCGTCATAACTATCGTCCGTCGTCTGCGGTCCGTCGTCATAACTATCGCTCATCCTACTTGAGTATTGTATAATCAGGTGAGATCATGATTAAATACAAGGCAAGCCTGACTCGAGCTTCTGCATTATCTACTGGAATTTGTAATATGGAATTGCGTATGATAGCTAATGAACGCTCAATTAATTGACCATTAGTCATAATGGTATTGAGATGCTCAAGT
>CAZZEC010000045.1:0-39175 GCA_964652565.1 uncultured Bacteroidia bacterium | reverse complement strand
TATTTGGTTAGTCGTCCGTGGTCCGTGGTCCGTGGTCCTCACTTCCCCTGTCGCCTGTTTGAACCTGGTAATATATCCGAACTATTGATGCTTGACTTTTGATTGGGTTGACCGTTTAGGATAAATCCGAATATTCCCCCACACACACCCCCAATGATATGAGCAAATTGAGAGATGTTATCATTGCCAATAGATTGAAAAATTTCCCTTCCCAGATATAGTATGACAACCAAAATAAACGTAAGAGGGATGTATCCCGATTGCGAATTAGTAAAAGATCCCAGAAGGATCATCATAAATACAATCCCACTGGCTCCTAAAAGCGCAGTTTCAAAAAAGATGATTTGCATAACACCTGTCAGTATGGCAGTAAGTAAAATCATCAAAAACATATCACGTGATCCGTATTTCTCCTCGAGAATAGGACCTATCAGTAGAATTACAGCAAAATTGCCTACCAGATGCTCCCAGCTAGCATGTCCTAAGGCATGCGAGAATAATCTCAAATACCATATGGGATTAGTCAGATCTACTACGGGAAATACCGTAAAATATGGCATGATATCTATCGGGGAGTATTGTTGTATCAACAAGACAACGGTTGCAATCAAGGCAAAGGTCAGTATGACAGGAGAATTGTATTGTACCCTCATTTTATCTTTGAGAAATAGGCGGAAATATTAATGTCTGTATAATAATAGAATTCAACTTGCGAAGCAATAGATATGTTATAAATACAAGTTTATCTAACGATTTATCATGTAAAGGTGTTACTTAATAAACTCAATCATTCGTACATATGATCTCTGGCACAGGAAAAAAGCAACTTTTTTTTACCTTGTTGCAGCGTAAGTAAGTAAAAATACGTAGGAACAGTATATTAAAATTTTCCCAAATATTTTCACAAACAAAACAAACACTATGGCAATCAGATTAGGAGACATCGCACCAGATTTTACAGCAGAATCCACTGCTGGAACTATTCACTTTCACGAATGGTTGGGGGATAGCTGGGGAATTCTCTTTTCTCATCCAGCGGATTATACACCCGTTTGTACAACAGAACTAGGAAAGACAGCAAAATTAAAAGATGAATTCACCGCACGAAATGTTAAAGTTGCAGCGCTAAGTGTAGATCCCCTGGATTCTCACAAAGGCTGGATCGCTGATATTAATGAAACACAGCAAACAGAAGTAAATTTCCCTATCATAGCAGATGAGGGTCGCAAAGTGGCTGAATTGTATGATATGATTCATCCTAATGCGGATTCAAAACTTACTGTGCGCTCTTTGTTTATCATTGATCCAGATAAAAAGGTGAAACTGATAATTACTTATCCTGCTTCTACAGGTAGAAATTTCGCTGAAATTCTAAGAGTTATCGATTCTTTGCAATTGACAGCTAATTACAGCGTGGCAACTCCTGCAGATTGGAAGGATGGTGAAGATGTAGTCATTTCTCCCTCAGTTTCAGATGAGGAAATTCCGGAAAAGTTTCCCAAGGGACATACACGTGTTAAACCTTATCTTCGTACAACCCCTCAACCCAACAGGTAATGTGAACAAGTAGGGTAGCAAAGAAGCTAGTCCAGAAGGCAAATGTTCAGGCGGACGCACCAAGTATCATAAATAATTCATTATTAACTGGTTAGGGTTATAAGGTTTAGACTTTGGATCAATACAAGCTTATGATTTCTTGCGTTTAATAATTTTAGGGTGTTTGCCCTGGCAAATTTTTGATTATTGAAGAAATATCTGAAATTCGTCTTTTCCTGAAGGATACTTCTTAGCTAACTATTATTAATGAAACGAATTGTATGCTTTGGGCCAGGCCCCATGTTCAAAGGGGGCCTGGCCAACTATAATACCTCCCTTGCTAAAGCATTAGATCGCTTTCCAGATACAGAAGTCCATATTGTGTCCTGGACCCAACAATATCCTGCCATTATTCCCAGGGACTTCATCGATAGAAGCAGTAAAACGGACCTCTTGGAGGGTACTCAAATATCTGTAACCTATTTAACCAATTATAATAACCCTGCTACCTGGAAGGAAACATTTCAACGTATTCGGGACTTAAAACCTGATATCGTAATTTTTCAATGGGCCATTGCATTACAAGGACTTCCCTTAGGTAAGATTGCACGCCGTCTTAGAAAAGAATCACACATCGAAGTAATATTTGATGTTCATGTATTGGTGCAAAAAGAAGCCAGTTTGCTGGATAAGAGACTTACCAGATATGGTCTCCAGGAAGCACATACATATGTCGTTCATGCATACAAGACCGCAGAAGAACTCCAGCAGACATTTCCACATCTAGCATTTGATATCAATGAGTCGGGAGTACGCTCCTCAAATGATAAGAGAACAATCATCAAGTTATATCACCCTGTCTATGATTTGTTTACACCAAATCCAGATTTTGATACAAATGGTTTTAAACAGGAATTAGGACTCAATCAACACGTATTCCTCTTTTTTGGGTTTATTCGTAAATACAAGGGACTCCACAACGTAATCCCTGCATTTGCCAAGGTTCTCGAACATAGACAAGACGTCTCTTTGCTCATCGTAGGAGAATCTTTTTGGAATACACTAGATAATAAGAAGTTTGTAACAAAAGTTAAAAATGCGATGTTCAGTGCAGCTAAGTCCATCTTCTTGAAAAAGAGTGACGACGAACGTCAATATAATCCGCTAGCATTAATCAATGAACTGGGTATAGAGGCACACACAACTGTAGTCAATCAATTTGTACCCAATGAAGAAGTACACAAATATTTTCAGGTAAGTGATGCCATCCTTACATATTACCTAACTGCTACTCCCTCAGGAGTAGAATCGTTGGCCTATAATTTCCATATGCCCGTACTGGCTACCCGAGTAGGTCATTTCCCTGAAACTGTCAAAGTTGGGTACAATGGATACCTGGCAGAGCCAGAGAATATACAATCTATGGCGGATCAAATGCTGACATTTCTGGAACATCCCATTGACAGGAAAAACGTTGCCGCCACTGCAGATCAAATGAGCTGGGAAAATTATGCTCGTTGCATTGCTTTTCCAGAAGAATCAGACGAGGAAAGTTAATAACAGGTAAAGAAATATCTGGAATATTGTTATTTTCATGTCATTATTCGATTTAGTTATATGAAAGAAATTAAACAGTATGCCGTTAGATTCTATGGCGGTCCCGAAGGCTACCAAAAGGGAATCAGAGCCCAGATTTATCTTTTTGACCAAACAAATGTCCTCATCGGAACGATACAATTTGTAGATGATGGTCGTTCCCTCCCTGAAGATTACCAATCGGGAAGCAGGATTACCATGGCTATGTACATGAAAGATCTTCCTGCAATGGTGGATATACTCAGAAATGAGTCCCCCGTGTTCATCGGATGGCAATCGACTATTCAAAATGCAGTGATAAGTACCATGCAAGAACCTATTGGAGAAGGGGAATAAGCAACCTTATCTTTCTCTCAGTGCTATTAGTTGGTAATACATGTTTCTCAAAATAATTACATGAAACTGCTCATCCCGTTTGCTCATAAACATGAAGTCGAATATTATGCCCATCGTCAATATCATCGATTCATGAATGATGTAGGGGTGGGTATCCGCAAACTGGCAGAATCCCATGCCAGGACAATTGCAGAAGCAAATCTCAAAGCAGGCCAGGCGATCAATCAAACCTTACATTCGGGGTTCGAGCAAGTAAACCAAACCCAACTGGCTATACATGATGCACTCTTAGACCAGACTCAAGTCATTGAGCAGGGCATGGGCGCAATTGAGCTTGCCCTGGAATCGGGATTTGAACAAACCCAACGCAACCTCAGTGAGGTTGCAAATCGCATAGACCAAGTAGGGACCATTATTATAGAGAGTAACGATCGTCTATTCCAGGGTATGGCTGGATTGAAAGCGTCAGTAGATATGGGCATGATGAATATCATTACTCAGTTTGAAATGCAGCGTACTGAAATCAAGCAGGGCTTTGAGGTATTAGCTAATATTTTAGAGAATAACAAAAAGACAGAAGCACGTGAACGATTTAGAGATGGAAAGGACGCCTATGAAAATTACCTTCGGCATCCCGATGAACCTCAATTCCTGAAAGATGCATTGGATTATCTGGAAGCAAGTAATGAAATATACCGAGGAAACCCTTTCTGTCATCTATATTTGGGACATATTTACCAAGAACCTTCTCTGTATTATGACCTGACTATCTCTCAGGAACAATATCGGCTGTGTGCAACTTATGCCAAAGGCATGTCAAATGAAGGATTGGCTGCGTTAGGGTTTTTTATGGCTTCCTGGATCGCATATGTACGCAAGGATATGGACAAAGCCATTGAGTATGCTGAGGAATCCCTGAAATATGCTAAAGATCGTATTCCTGAAATCTATTATAATCTTGCCAAATATCACGCATATCTTCAAGACAATAACGAAGCGCTCTACTATCTGGATATTGCCGTTCAGCGATTTGATCCTCTCTACACACTCAAAGCCGATGTAGATGCCGATTTTCTTTCTATGAAAGACGAATTGTATGAATATTTTGAGCGCCTAAAAGATCAGGCCGGGAAAAACCTCAAACATCAATTGAAGGCATTTGGACTAAAAGAGGAGGAATGAAAGATGGGACTAGCGTTGTGAATATCATATAATCCCCTGAAAATTGTATCTTTAGCATCAAATGAGGGATATGATCAAGTTTGATGAGGAAAAACTAAGAGATACTACCTGGAAAGATAAATTCTATCAAAAGCTCGCTGAAATTCGAGCATTGCAGCGTGAAGATAGTTATATACAGTATGCTACTCATCGGGAGATTGTAAACGAGCTGAAAGAGGTATACGTCCAAAATCTTGAACACTACCAATCTTATTATCAACAGCCTAAAGAAGCGTTTGAAGATCTATGTCCTCGTATAGATCAACTCCGCAGTAAGCTTCACCCCGAACATTTCACCCAACTCATAGATCTGCAAAAAGAAATTGAAAAATTATTAGCAGTCAATGATTATGCGATCAATGCCCGAGCTATACCCATGATTCGGGATCTCGAAGATCGGATGCAAATGTATATCAGTCAGATGGAAGCATATCGTTTCAATTTGAAAGATCTACAGGAACAGTTGGATACTATGCAGCAAACACTTTGGTTGGAGGAGGTGGAGGAATTTGAAAAGCGCTATCAAAGATATAAAAACGGTATACAAGGCGATCAACTTCCCAAAGACGTATTAATATTTGATAAAGAAAAAGTAAAATCACTAGCCTTAGACAGAACACTGGCAGTGGAAGAATTTTTAGAAAAGGCACGCAGCTTCAAAAAACTTTCACGAGATATAAAAGCCAAGGAAGGTATCCCTTTTTCAAAAAAAGAATTTGAGGAGTTCAATGAAAAATTGGAACGAGCCAGGAAGAAACGCCAGATACTATGGATTTCAGGTGCAGTCATTGGAGGAACACTGATCATTCTGGGGGGTATATTTGGGCCTCAATGGTACAGATCGGCTCAAATGAAAGATACATGGGAGAAATTGCAAATCGCGCCCTCCTATATGGGATATGAGCATTTTATTGAGCGATTTGAAGAAGGACCATTGGTAGCAGCTGCTCAGCAAGCAAAGCTGGATTTAACTCAGGGTAAAATTGAAGGCTATACGGATAATTTAGGGAATGTATTTGATTACGATGGAGATTTGTCCCAGGGGCATCCTGATGGAACAGGAACAGCTACGTATCCATCAGGCGAAGTATATCAGGGGGAATGGGAAAAGGGTGTTCGACAGGGTATAGGGTCTTTGATTGCTCCTGATGGGAGTAAATACGAGGGTCAGTGGAAGAATAATGTGAAATCAGGGAATGGTACACAGACATATTCTAATGGAGATAAGTATGAAGGATCCTGGGAAGATGGGGTACAACAGGGAGAAGGAACATTAATGAGAGCTGATAGTAGCTTGTATGCAGGGATGTGGGTAGAAGGTCAATTTGAAGGTGAGGGAACCATGAAATACTCAGATGGGAGTAGATACGAAGGTCAGTGGAAAGATGGGAAGAGAGAGGGTAATGGAATGTATTTTTTTACAAATGGAATGCGCTATGAAGGAAATTGGAAGAATGGAAACCGTGAGGGTCGGGGAAATTTAATCTGGCCTGATGGGAAAATATTTAGAGGTAACTGGCAAAATGATCTCGAACAGGGAGAGGGCACGATCAACTGGGCTAATGGAGGCGTATTTGTGGGTAATTGGGTAGAAGGGAAACTGAATGGAACAGGTAGTTTTACCTCTCGTTTTAGAGAAACCTATGAGGGAACCTTTAAGGAAGATACTTCTGAAGTGATTGTATTATACGATTCCTTGGGAAATGAAGTACGGAGAGGGAAATTCACTAAGGGAATGTATGTGATTAGTAGATAGTGGGGAGTAAGACCACCGACCACAGACGACGGACGGCAGAATAGACGACAGGCCACTGGAGCAATACATCAATACAACCATTCATCAATACCCCCCTATGGAAATAGCTTTTAAAAATACCAGATTTGATCCAGATACTACCCCATTTCATGAATTAGCCAAACAAATGGCCAAAGCCTTTGGCTATACTGCGGATTTGTCAGTGGATAAACAATTAGCACAGTTGTTACGATTAAGAGTTGCACAGAAAAATGAATGTAGCTATTGTATTATTCTGCATGCTCGGACCTCTCGGGAAATAGGAATATCAGAAGCGAAAACAGATAATATTTCTTCCTGGTGGGAAAGTGAACTATACAACGAGAAGGAGCGTACAGCATTGGCGTATTGCGATGTGCTATCAGAAGGAACACATAAAGCGTTTCAATCGTTTCACGACGCACTTACAGAGCATTTTTCAGAACAGGAGATTGCAGAAATAGCAGCTATCGTAATCAATATGAACGTATGGACCAGGTTAAAACTTGCACAAGGTGCTACTCCATATATCGAATAAGATTAATATGAGGGAATTGTAATTTAAGTATGCCGATTTAAGTGAATTAATTAAATTATAATATTGGTTATTTAATTCTCAATAAGTGCGGAATTAATTCCGCAATTATTGAAATTGAAAAGCATCCGCTTTTACACTATGTATCCCCAGATAGTCACTGACTGTAGGATCTACATACAATACCTCTCCTGTTCTGAGATCTTCCAGAGAATTAATATCATGATCCAGAAAAAAGGGATCATCAATCCATGTATGTAAGTTGAATCCCCAGAGATATAATTTTGCTCTCAGGTGATGGGAGCGGTACTGTGAATACAAGTTCTCTTCTTGAAGGATATAGCCAACTATCGCATGAAATAATGCAGCATATCCAACACAATGGGTTCTGCCACGCGGAATGATCAAATTAGGATCAGCCGAAGTGTTAGCAAATTCAAACTCCAGATATTGGTTGGTTAATTGAGTAGCTATCGTGAGAATGCGTTTGGAGGATAAAGGGTACTGACTTTTCCGTTTCTCAATTTCTGCGATTATCGTTGGATCTGTTAATTCATAGCCTTTTCTCTCACCAATAATGTGATAAGTTATCATATGGCGATAGATCCATCCTTTTCCTATCCAAAGTAGAAATAGTCCAAAGAAAGCAATCAGTACAGCATGTTGAATCCATTTCATAGTCATATGATATTAACTATCCCTATGATTCGAAATGTATCATCAATCATTACTCTCCATCCGATTCAAATATTTTTTTTCTATGTAAAGCTCCCCATTCCTGTAAAGCTAATATAACAGGTTTAAGTGTCTTCCCATGTTCCGTTAAGGCGTATTCAACCTGGATAGGTTTGGTCTTTAACACCTTCCGGCTTATTAGCCGATTTTCTTCCAGATGTTTCAACTCTTTGGAGAGCATCTTGGGAGTAATACCTTCGACCTGCCTCTCTAGATCCCTAAAACACCTATTCCCAAAGGTAAGCGAAAGGATAATGGGCATTTTCCACTTGCCTTGTAGTACATACAACGCATCTTTCACTGCCAACATAGCATTCCAACATACAGCTTCTTCAGGTGATTTCATACATGAATATAATTGAGAAGTCAACTATACTTTTGTATAGTGCTATCCTTCAGTATAGGCATAAGCGTTTTTCATCATAAATGTAGCAATTTTCGCTCGAATCTTCTGTCGTTGTCACAATGGAAAGATAGATTGCATGACATACGTACATATATCATGAATACCTCCCTGCAGGGCTGTTTGTGTGATGGAGAGGGAGGGGTAGGTGGGTGAATACAAATAAAATAAGAATTAAAATTCATGTTATACTACTTAATCATTCCCCTACGCTTTCCGCACAATTCATCGCTTCAAGGAGGTAATTATTTCTATACCTAAATATTGTCGCACCACCAAAATTTCATGTAAAAAACTAAATATGATGGTAATTATTCGAGTCATTGCTCAAGTGAAAGAACAAGCTGAACATGAGTTCGAGCACAAACTCCGTATGGTAGTTGAAGAGGCGAAGAAAGTAGAAGGATACTTGACCTACGAATGGTATAAACATCCTGACATCTCATGCCAATTTAGCATTTACGGACTCTTTGAATCCAAAGAATTGTTTGATCAGTACAAAGTCTCTACGGTAGTTGAAATGATTGGCAAGGAGCTGTTACCTTTAACCCTATCGAAGCCCGAGTATCAACATTTCCATGCTGAGGTATTTGAGCAGGGATAGTTTTGCAAGGGAAAATCTGGCAATTACCGAATTCTTTGTAAATTATATCTCATCCTGTTACTACCATATACTTTATGAGATATCACTTACTCGCATTACTTATAGTTACAACTTCCTTTATCAGTTGCCACAACATTCGAAATAATCAGCCAGATGAACTGGGACAGCTATTACTTCCCTTTGAAAAGCTTCCTGCCTATGAACAGCAACTGGACCACGCACATTTTTTAGCCAGCCTGGAAGAGGAAGAATATGAAAAAGATGCCTTTAGGAATGGGCAAGAGATCTATGGAGCAACCTGTTTCAATTGCCACGGAAATGTAGAACAACCTGGATCGCTGCCCAACGCATTTAAATTCTGGGCGGACACATTCAAAAATGGGAGTGATCCCTATAGCATGTATCAAACCCTGACACAGGGATATGGGTTTATGGCTCCTCAGGTTCAACTTACTCCCAGGCAAAAATACGATGTGATCCACTTTATCAGAGAGGAATATATCAATGAGCAAAATCCCGATCAATACGCTGAAATTTCTCAAGCATATGTAAGAGACCTGCCTTCAGGTGATAGCTTAGGTCCCGATGGCAAGGAGTGGAAACCTTGGGCAGACATGGATTATGGTGATTTCCTGATCTACACCTACGAAATAGCAGATAAAGATGCTCCACCCAGAGGAATTTCTGGGGGGCCTTCTCCTTTGCCTGACGAAGACTATGACAGCGTGAATTTTGCTTACAAAGGGATTGCCGTTCGTCTGGATGAAGGAAAAGGGGGGGTAACCCAGGGAGAGGCCTGGACGGTCTTCGATCATGATTTGATGCGTATAGCAGGAGGATGGACAGGAGAAGAATTTATCGACTATCGAGCCATTTTGATGAATGGCGAACACAATATCTATCCTCGTACAGCAGGGAATCTACAATTCGCAAATCCTGTTGGGCCGGGTTGGGCCAATCCACAGACAGGATTATTTGAAGATCCCAGATTTCGTGGGTTAGATGGAAGACCGTTTGGTCCCCTACCACGCGAGTGGGCGCAGTATAGAGGATTATATTATCATGAGGACAATGTTATCATTAAATATACAGTGGGGGATGCTGAGGTGTTGGAAAAACAGGATATGGCTATGGTAAACGATCATGCTGTATTTATTCGTACGCTTAGCATTACTCCAACTACCACTTCCCTGAAACATCGAATATCTCTTGCTAATGAGACTTCTATCATCTGGGATCAAAAAAATGAAGGAGCCAGTATTTCTCAGGAAGCGGGTTATCATGTGTTAACTATTCCAGCCAATACGGGCGCCAACATACGAATAGGTATTTGTCAACATGCGATGGAAAATGAAGATATGTTCGCTGATCCTATAGAAGACTTACAGAAGTTTACCAAAGGCGGTCCGGCTCATTATTCCCAAGTACTCACCAGTCCTATTACCATCGCGGAAAATGAAGAAGCTTATGTGGTAGATGTCTTCCACTTGCCCAAGCCTACCCCTTGGAAGAGCCGAATGATGTTGAGCGGCATCGATTTTCTTCCGGGAGGAAAGGAAGCAGTTGTTTCTACGGTTGGGGGAGATGTATGGAAAATCAAGGGTTTCACGGGTAATTCTGAACAAATGACTTGGAAGAGAATAGCTTCAGGGCTATTTCAGCCCTTGGGGATCAAATATCTCAATGGAGAGATCTATGTATCCTGTCGAGACCAGATTGTGAAACTCAACGATCTCAATGGCGATGGAGAAACAGACTTCTACGAAGCCTTCAACAGCGACCACCAGGTTACGGAGCATTTTCACGAATTTGCCATGGGGCTACAGACCGATGACGAAGGGAATTTCTATTACGCCAAAAGTGCGCGCCATGCGCGTACCCCGCTTGTAGAACAACATGGAACACTGCTGAAAGTCAGCGCTGATGGAGAAACCACCGAGATCCTCGCCAACGGCTTCAGAGCCGCCAACGGCGTCTGCATCAATCCCGATGGAACCTTTATCGTTACCGACCAGGAGGGCCACTGGAATCCCATGAACCGCATCAACTGGGTAGAACCCGGGAAGTTTTATGGCAATATGTATGGCTATGGCGCTCCCAACGATACGACCAACGAAGCAATGGAAATGCCCCTGTGCTGGGTAGACAAGAGACTAGACCGCTCACCAGCAGAACTGCTCTGGGCCGATAGCCCCAATTGGGGGCCTTTAAGTGGAAAGCTCCTCAATTTCTCCTATGGCTATGGAAAAGTATATGAAGTCCTACACGAAACCGTGAATGGACGTCGCCAGGGAGGGCTGATAGAACTGCCCATTCCTCAATTTGCCAGTGGCGTGATGAGAGGACGTTTTCATCCCGCAGATGGACAATTATATGCCTGTGGGCTGTCATCCTGGGCCACTACGCGGGTGCTTCAGGAAGGAGCGCTCTATCGAATTAGATATACAGGCAAACCTATACTATTCCCAGTCGATTATCACGTATCACAGCAAGGAGTAAGTATCACCTTTTCAGAATCCTTACATTCTTCCTCAGCAACTGACACCTCCAACTATCAACTCCGCATCTGGGACCTGAAGCGCACGCATTTCTATGGATCTAAGAGGTATAATATTCAGCGACTGGATGTAACAGAAGCATCGCTTAGCCCAGATGGAAAAACTGTTTATCTCACAGTACCCGATATCCAGCCCACCTGGACGTTGGAGATCAAGTATGACGTGGAAGGGGAAAATGGTTTATCTAATCAGGGTATGATCCAGGGGACCGTGTACGAGTTGGGAGAGGGGATGGTGACCTTAAAATAGGTAGCTCAACAATATTAGCAAAGAAGAATAAATAACCCCCTTGCAGTGATGAAATGTGCGGATAGAGAAGGTGCTTAGAGGGATGAATAAGGAAGGATGATAGGAAAAACGTTTTACCTATCACATGAGCTACTCAATAAGTGCGGAATTAATTCCGCACTTATTGAGTAAAAAGCCTAAATTATGTTGTGATTTATCCATCTAACTAAACTCGTACCGGAATAAATTCTCCCAAAGGAATGTAACACGCACATATTGAAAAGCATTAATAGCTAGTATTTATTTTATAAAAATAATATTGTCTAATCACTTACTTTTGTTCTTCAGCTAGATCCACTTCATAAGGCACCTATATGAGTACATCCCAATCCGATGATGATTGATGATCACCTTCGGCTCTGGAACCAAACAGGATTGTTTCGGCTTTAGGGTGTAGTTGTACTACTGCTTGCTTTATTGCTTGGACAATTTTTTGGTGATTATCATTCATAACTATTGGATAAAGATCACGGGCTTCTTTTGTAAATGTAAGTACGTGGATGAACTAAATTATATAATTGTTTATTCAATTCTCAATACGTGCGGAATTAATGTAATTTGCACTTATTGAAAAGTCACTATTGTTAGACATGATCTTCTGGCTTACCTCATGCACAATCCCAATAAAAATACGCCTCTCCAAAATATAGATCCTTCAGATACTGAGGACTGGTAAACACATGGGCAGCGCCTGAGTCGCCAAACGAAATATATTCGCCCAATAGGTGACTCAGCATAATCCTGTTCTGTCAGGAAGGAAAAATCCAATGGAAGCATGTATTCATACGGATTATCCAAGATGAAGATAGATACTCATTGTATTTAGGTGCAAATGAATGTTACTTTTCATTCAACCTATTTTAGGTGCGATTTCTCTGTCGACTGTGGTCTGCACTCCGTGGTCTATGAAATCTATTTATCTAAAAACTATATTCTTTCCTCAATATACTGATATATAGCCTGCAGTGTAGTCAATTGTCCATAATCATCTTCCGGAATATCTATTCCCAACTTATCGTTTATACCCATGATGAGATTGAGGTGATCCATGGAATCAATATCCAATGCAGTGCGTAGGTCCTCATTGGGACCTACATCACTGAGGTCAGCCTCGGGGGCAATTTGACTGAGAATGTCCTGTATAGTTTGCTGAATGGTAGTAGGGTTCATAAAGTTTCGGGTTTTTGAAGATATTGGTTGAATAGATCGAGAAATTTAGCGCCGATGCGACCATCGGTCGCACGATGGTCAGCAGCCAGGGTAGCTACCATTACGGGCTTTACACCTAGTAAACCGTCTACAACCCAGGGCTTATCCATGATCTTGCCCAACCCCACGATTGCAACCTGAGGGGGATAAATCACCCCAAACACCTTTTCTACTCCTCGGTCTCCAAGACTGGTAAGGGTAATCGTTGCACCAGTGAGGTCTGAGCTTCTGAGCTTTCCATTCCGTACTCGTTGCGTGATATCCCTTAGGTCTTCCATGAGTTCTTCGAGATTTTTTTCGTCAACATGTTGGATGGCTGGGGTTACCAGACCCCCTTGACGCAATGATACAGCAAAACCAATATTAATTGCTTCCTGGGGTTGGTGTCGATCTTCCTGCCAATAGGCGTTGAGTTCGGGAACGTCTGCCAGAGCGAGCGCCATTGCTTTCAACGGCAAGACCGCTGGCAGCAGTCGCTCTTTGACCGATCGTCGCTGGTTTTCTCTACTGAGCCAGTCTAAGGCTAATTGCATATTTACCTGATGCTCCAGGTAATAATGTGGGATATCCTGATTGGATTTACTCATCGCAGAGGCAATAGCTCTTCGCATGTGTTCCTGAAAAGTAGCTTTGCCTTGGTCGATGGCCTTAGTAGGACCTGGTTTCGCCACTGGTTTGGTAGCGTGAACAGGCTCTGGCTCTGCCACTTGACGAGCCTGCTCAAGATCACGGCGTTTGATTACGCCATTGGGGCCAGTACCGTGAATGGAACGTAGATCGATACCAAGTTTTTCCGCCATACTCTTTGCGAGAGGAGAGGCTTTGATTCGGTCAGAAGAAACATGCTTTTTAATAGGCATAGACAGGTTAGAAGTCATGGTAGTTTTCTGCGTATCCTGTCTCACAGGTGAGGCTTGTTGAGTAACGGGTTTTTTCCCCATCTTCTCTACCTGACTACCAATCACTGCAAGAACAGTCCCTACAGGCAATTTTTCCCCAGGTTGGGCTACAATTTCCTCTATAATGCCATCTTCATATACTTCAACATCAATATCACCTTTGTCGGTCTCTATCTCAGCAATAATATCACCTCGTTTGACATGGTCGCCAAGTTTCACTTTCCAGGAGATGAGGGTCGCATCCTCCATATCCGCCCCCAGGCTGGGCATGACAAATTTACCCATGGTTCAGTATATTTTTAGCTGTGGAAACAATCGTATCAGGTTGCGGAAGTGCGGCATCTTCCAGGTGTTTGGGATAAGGCATTGGGACTTCCTCACCACAGACTCGTGCCACAGGGGCATCGAGCTCATAAAAAACCCCTTCCATGATCCTGGTAGCGATTTCAGCGGAGATTCCACCACTACGCCAACCTTCATCCACGATCAGAGCGTGGTGTGTTTTCGCTACAGAAGTAAAGATCAATTCATTGTCAAGGGGACGTAGAGCCCTCAAATCTATTACCTCTGCGGAAATACCCGCTTCGGCTAGTCGATCTGCGGCTTCTAGGGACTTGTATACTCCCACTCCATAAGTGATGATGGAAATATCACTTCCTTCTCTTATCACTTTTGCTTTTTCTAAATCTACAGCAACTATTTCCTCGGAAATTTCCCCTTTTCTATTATACAAAGTCGAATTTTCAAAGATGATTACTGGGTCGGGATCATCCAGTGCGGTGAGGATCATTCCTCGTACATCTTCGAGCGTAGCAGGTGTTACAACCTTGATCCCGGGAATGTGCGCATACCAACCTTCCAGGCTGTGTGAATGCTGAGCTGCCAATTGTTTTCCACCTCCTGTAGCCATACGTATCACTACCGGAACATTGAAAAGCCCTCCTGACATGTGCAGATAGGTCGCTGCGGTATTGAGGATCTGGTCAGCAGCTAACAGGCTAAAGTTAACAGTCATGATCTCAACAATAGGCTTCATGCCACCTAGTGCGGCTCCTATACCAGCACCAACGAAAGCCGACTCAGAGAGCGGTGTATCGCGGATACGTTCCGGACCAAACTCTTGTAACATACCTTTACTTACAGCGAAGCAACCTCCGTAATGGCCTACGTCTTCGCCCATGAGAAATACCTTGTCGTCTTTCAGCATGGCTTCGCGTATACCAGCACGAGCAGCTTCACGATAGGTGCAGGTGATCATATGGTTTCCATTGTTCATGAGGTAGCATTTTCAGAGTAAACAAATCGTGTTAGATCATCGACCGATTCCCATTCACCTGCATCTGCATACGCAACAGCTTCCTCTACTTCGGCTTTTACCTGTGCTTCTATACGCTGAATGTCTTCTTCATTGATCAGTTGGGCATCCTTAAGACTTTGTATAAAGGTGATGATGGGACCCTTTTTCTTCCAGGTTTCTACTTCTTTTTTCTCTCTGTACAATTCAGCGTCAAACATAGAGTGGGCCCGAAACCTGTAGGTTTTACATTCGAGGAAAAATGGCTGACAATTTTTACGCACATAGTCTACAGCTGCCTGGGCTTCTCTCTCAACCTCCAATACATCCATACCATTAATACTATTGGCCTCAACTCCGTATCCCACTGCTTTCTGGGATAATTCTGTGATAGACTCAGATAAGTTAAGAGCTGTTCCCATCGCATAAGAATTGTTTTCACAGACAAACAAAACTGGTAATTTCCATAAAGCAGCCAAATTCATTGATTCGTGGAACTCTCCTTCTGCCACCGCACCTTCCCCAAAGAAGCATACGCTGATTCCGTCTTTCTTTTGCATCTTGAAAGAGAGTCCCATACCGACAGCAAGTGGAAGATGGCCTCCTACAATCGCATTCCCACCGTAGAAGTTATGTTCTTTATCAAAGATGTGCATAGAGCCACCTCTCCCACGGCTACATCCCTCCTGTTTACCAAATAACTCTGCCATTATGGATTTGGCAGATATCCCACGTACCAGTGCGTGCCCGTGTTCTCGGTAAGTAGCAAAGATTGCATCCTCATTTTTAAGAGACTGCATAATCCCTACTGCTACTGCTTCTTCTCCATCATATAAGTGAAGAAACCCACGAATTTTAAGGGCAGAATATAATTCGGCCGCTTTCTCTTCAAAGCGCCGAATGCGAATCATCTGGAAGAGCAGGTGTAGACTATGATCGCGAGTAATCCCTTGTTCCTGTGGCGAAGTGATATTTGTTGTATCCATTCAATCGATTTATCTAGTTATCTTCAGTTTTCAAGAGTAGAGGTATCTCCTTCCGGTAATCCTAATTCTCGTGCTTTAAGTAATCTGCGCATGATTTTACCACTGCGGGTCTTTGGCAAATGATCCACAAATTCGATCTCTTTAGGTGCTACTGCTGATCCTAGCCTTTTTCTTCCAAAACCAATCAGTTCCAGCTTTAACTTTTCATCTCCTTCATAGCCCTGATTGAGAGATACAAATGCCTTAACCATCTGTCCTGTAAGTTCATGAGGAATTCCGATCACTCCTGCTTCTGCCACTGCAGAATGTTCAATGAGTGCGGATTCTACCTCAAAAGGTCCTACCATATGTCCTGATGTCTTTATGATATCATCTGCACGACCCACAAACCAATAGTATCCCTCTTCATCTCTTCGGGCCAGGTCCCCGGTTAAATACCATTCTCCTGAAAAGCTTTTTTTATACTTTTCCTCCTTGTGCAAATACCCTCTAAACATAGAGGGCCAGCCCTTTTTGAGTGCCAATTCCCCATCCATATTGGGGTCCGTAATAATTTGCTTATGCCCCTGATCATCTTCCCGAATAATAGCTACATCTATACCTGGTAGGGGTTTCCCCATCGAACCAGGTTTGATTTCCATTGAGGAAAAGTTGGCGATCATAATCCCACCTGTTTCTGTTTGCCACCAGTTATCGTATATAGGCATCCCTAATTTTTCTTTAGCCCAGTGAATAGCTTCAGGATTTAGAGGCTCTCCCACACTGTAAATGACGCGGAGTGAGTTAAGGTCATATTTTTCAAGAGGATTGATATTCATTCTCATGAGTCTCCGAATGGCTGTGGGAGCGGTATACCACACGTTGACTTTATGGGTTTCCAATGTCTTATACCATCTTTCTGCATCGAATTCTGCTTCGTCCACAATATTGGTTATGCCATGCAGCAAAGGAGAAAGTATCCCATAGGAAGTTCCTGTTACCCATCCGGGATCAGCAGTACACCAATATATATCTTCAGGGTGAAAATCCAGCACATATTTGCCAGTCATATAATGGGTAAGTACAGCATTATGAACATGAACTGCCCCTTTGGGCATCCCTGTGGTGCCACTGGTAAAATGAAGAAGCGCCATATCCTCTGGATCTGTTGGAGGAATAATGTACTGATCATCTGCCTCCTGAATGAGTTGTTGAAATGACCATATTCCCTCCTCTTCCCGATGGGTTTCAGCGTCGATGAGTATAACCTGCTTCAATTGAGGTAGACGCTCTCTAAGTTTGGCTACTTTATGTTTGTAAAGCGTTTCTGTGGTAACAAGCAGCTTGGCATCTCCACTGCTCATTCGCTGGAAGATTGGCTCAGGACCAAAAGCGGCGAATAAAGGGCAGTATACACTGGCGTGTTTCAAAGTGCCTAACGCAGTGAAGTACAGCTCAGGAACTCTCCCTGCTAAACTAAATACTCTATCCCCTTTCTTTATTTTCAGGCGTTCTAATACACGGGCAAATCGATTAGTCTGAAGCATCAAATCACGGTAGGAGAATTCTCTAATCTGCTCTTGTTTGCCTAACCAACGAATTGCAATATGGTTGCTACGCGCTCCTTTCCCATACCGATCTACGGCCTCATGAGCAATGTTTAATCCTTTACTGTCAGGCAATCCAGACAATTCATTTCTTATATCATCCCAGGAGAACACTTTAACGGTCTGGTCATAATTAGTAAGATTGGGCTTTACAGCAGCAGTCTGCATAGGTATCGTTTTTGTAAATGATTTACGTTAGTTTAAATTATTCCAATGCAAAGCCTATGCAGATGAGCATAATCAGGTCAGATAGTGATTTATGGTAAACAGGAAACTGACGACAGACTCAAGCTACCATTCATCCATTGTGGTCAATCTTCGTCGTCCATCGTCCGTCGTCTGCGGTCTATCGTCCGTCGTCTTCGGTCCATCGTCCGTCGTCTGCGGTCCGTCGTCCGTCGTCCATCGTCCGTCTTACTATCGTCTGTCGTCCGTCGTCCATCGTCTTACTATTGTCCGTCGTCTGCGATTTTACTATCGTCCGTGGTCTGTGGTCCGTCGTCTTACTATCGTCTGACGTCCGTTGTCTGTCGTCATACTATCGTCTGAAGTCTGTGGACCGACGTCTAAATTTCATTTTATATACATTTATGAAAGAAATTACATCCAACTATGAAAGGAACGCATTTAGGAGAGTTTGAAGAGATAATATTGCTCACCATTGGTGTCCTATATGATGAGGCATATGGAGTAGCAATCAAGAAAGAACTCGAGCGACAATCGGGTCGGAAAATTAGTATTGGCGCGGTACATGCTGCGTGCAACCGTCTGGAGGATAAGGGGTTTCTTACGTCCAAATTTGGAGAAAAGTCATCGACTCGAGGGGGTAAGCGCAAGAAGTGCTACAATGTAACCATGAAAGGGCAGGAAGCCCTTCAAGAAGCGCGTCAACTTCGCGAACGTCTTTGGGGACAAATACCTGATGCAGCATTTCAAATTCGTTGGGCATGAAGCAACATATCGAACCCTCACATGAACCCCCCAGTTGGGTACTGACCTTTTTATATTGGTTCTGTTCGGAGGAATTTATGGAAGAGATTGAGGGGGATCTCAGGGAGATTTTTCAGGAAGAGGTGCAAGAAAAAGGGCTCAAACAGGCCAGGAGAAACTTTATATGGATGCTATTTCCCTACCTCAGGCCCTACTTCTGGGGGAGAAAAACGATTGAATTATATGATCTAATTCCCATAGGTATGTACAAAAACTATTTCAAGGTTGCGATGCGCAACCTAAAAAAACAGCGTTTTTACGCATTCATAAAGATCAGTGGATTGGCCATGGGTATAGCCGCATGCCTATTGATTGGTCTTTATATCAGACACGAATTGAGTTATGATCGGTACTATCCAGACGCAGAACAATTGTATCGCGTCATTGGTACGTTTGACAATGACGGAGAAATAATAGAATATGTTTGGTTCCCCGCTCCCTTTGCAGATGCATTGGTCCATGATTACCCCGAGATTGAAGAAGTAGGTCGAGTGAATGCGACTCCACTCTTTTATGGTATAGGGAATAATCAAATCAGACCTACGGATGCGCAACAAAGTACCTATGAAGAGGGATTCATATTCGTTGATCCATTCATCTTAGACATGTTGGATGTGAACATGGTCTACGGAACCCGTGAGACTGCATTGGATGACCCGATGGAGATGGTACTAACTCGAAGTAAAGCTGAAAAGTTTTTCCCCGGGGAAAATCCCGTGGGCAAAACGATGATACTCAACAACGATGAGAATATGATCTATACAGTGGGTGGAGTCATGGAAAATTTACCTTCCAATACTCACCTCCAGGATGAGTTTTGGATGACGATGACCGAAAAGGAATTCTGGGATGGAGAACAACAAACGTGGAGATCTAATAATTACCATACATATGTCAAACTGCGACAAGGAACAAATGCCGAATTACTGGAAAAGAAGTTGTTGTCTATCATTGATAATTACTTTATACCCAGCCGACAGGATGCAGGTATGGCTGATGCAGTGGAATTATCACGCAAGCAAAGTTTCAAATTACAGCCTGTAAAAGATATTTATCTTACGTCTTATGATATCAGAGATCGGATTCAATATGGAGATATTCGTTTGATTTGGCTATTTGGGGCAGTTGCAGGGTTTATACTAATCATTGCCTGTATTAACTTCATCAACCTCTCTACTGCCAAGTCTGCGAATCGCGCGAAAGAAGTGGGTCTAAGAAAAGTAATGGGATCGTACCAGCGAAATTTGGTCAATCAGTTTCTAACAGAGTCTATACTTTATAGCGTTTTCTCTTTTGCTATAGGTATGATCCTGGCAGAGCTATTACTTCCCTATTTTAACCAACTCTCGGGGAAAGAACTGTTTTTTCCATGGGATGCATGGTGGTTTATACCCACATTATTGTTGGTTGCTGTAGTTATTGGAATTCTTGCAGGACTTTATCCCTCAATTTATCTTTCTGCTTTTCAACCTGTAAAAGTATTGAAAGGAGAGTTTAGCCGGGGGAGTAAAAGTGCCATTCTACGCAGTATTTTGGTTGTATTCCAGTTTACTACTTCTATCGTGTTGATTATAGGAACATTTATTATCTATCGTCAGATGGATTTTATCCTCAACAAAAAGCTGGGATTTGATAAAGAGCAAGTATTATTACTCCACGGGGCCAATACCATGGGAGAAAAAGTGCCTACATTCAAAGAAGAGTTATTGCAAATGGACCAAATTCAGCATGTTGCGGTGAGTGATTTTTTACCTGTAAGTGGAACCAAAAGGAATGGAAATGGATTTTGGAAAGAAGGTCGCGTAAATACAGATAGTCGAGTCCCTGGCCAAATCTGGAGAGTGGACCACGATTATGTAAAGACCATGGGTATCCGCATAGTTGACGGAAGGGATTTCTCCTTGAAAATGCCTTCTGACTCCCAGGCAGTATTAATCAATGAGGCCATGGTAAAAATACTAGGGTTGGAAAAACCACTGGAATCGAGAATTACCAATGGCTTTGAAACTTGGCAAGTGATTGGTGTAGTAGAGGACTTCCATTTTCAGTCGTTAAAGATGGAAATCGAGCCTTTATGTCTAGTTATTGGCAATAGTAATGAAACTATATCGGTAAAACTTAATACCCGTAACTTGCCTGGATTGATTCAGACTATTACAGCAAAATGGGATGATTTTTCTCCCAATCAGCCTATTCGCTTTACCTTCCTCGATGAGCGATATGCAAGTATGTATGATGATATTAAACGCACAGGAAATATATTTACCAGTTTTTCAGTATTTGCCATTTTTGTGGCGTGTCTGGGATTATTTGCCTTGGCAGCATTTATGGCTGAGCAGAGGAAAAAGGAAATAGGTATTCGAAAGGTATTGGGTGCCTCCATTCAACATATTTTTGGACTACTTACGAAAAACTTTCTCAGACTCGTACTCATTTCCATGTTGATCGCCATACCCCTCGGATGGTATCTGATGCACCGCTGGTTGGAAGACTTTGCCTATCGGATTACGATCCAATGGGATGTGTTTATCATTGCCGGGTTGATGGCCATCACTATTGCTATCTTAACGATTAGCTATCAGGCACTCCGTGCTGCCAATGTAAATCCTGTAGAGTCGATTCAGAATGAGTAATAAGATGTGTTCGCCTCATCGCATCACATTTTAAGGAATTTTCTTGTATACCTTAGATTTTTTTCATCCCACACTACCAGATAAACACCTGGAGGTAGATAACCAATATCTATCTTCAGGCTGTTACTATGCCAGGGAGTTTTGAGAACGAGTTTTCCATGTATATCATATACTAAAATGTCAGTATCTCTGGCGCCAGGTGATGTTCTTTCCAGCGTGATAATGTCTTCCACAGGGTTTGGGAAAATATTTACCTCAGAAGGAATTAACTTATCGTTTGATACGATCAATTCGGGGTTGTTGAAGGACATACAAAGTATATTCTGCGTAGTATCGGGTTCGATTTTGGAATTGGGATTGACCAACTCAATACAGAAATCATCGTTAGATCCTAATTGGAATACCATTCCTTCCAAAACTATACTATCGCCCGGTTTTAAGTTAAGGTCACGATATTTGTGGTAATATAGTGGATCCGAAACACAAAAGTATCCCGAACCGTCCAAATCCATAAATAGCCCTAACGTGTTTATGATGCCTGAGCCAATGTTTTTGCAAAGCACAGAAAAGTTAAATTCAAAACCTGCAATAAAAGGATCAATGTTCGGTACATCGACCTTATCTATGTACACAACTTCTATATCAAAGGCTTCTATGGATATATTCTCCTCCACTACCTCAGGTTCTGGATAGTCAAATGACTGAAAATTAATGCTAAATCGTTCTTTCAATTGAATAGTCGACGCAGGAGCAGTATAAAAAAATCCTTGGGGTGTGTAGCGGAAAAGATTAATGTCACCCCTATCAAAATTGTGCAAAGTGTTGATATTTAAATCAAGGTTCAACTCCTGAATTTCCGTGCGTGATGAATCACTGGTTATACCCTTGATGAATATTTTGTTCTCATATATATTTATACCCTCAACCCGAGAGAATATTTGGGATAAAGGCAAAGAATCTGTAGTAAAAAGATTTTCTTCCAACAGATATATTTTCTGAGAAGTCAACACATACAATAGGTTAGACTCTTGATTATTGACGTAGTGCATATCCAACACAGGGTCCTCGAAAGTTCTTCTTTGAAGGATGGTACCCATTGAATCAACTAGCATGACAGAAGTAGAATCAGCCATGAGGTATGAGTCAAGACTGTAGAAGTAACCCTTGATCAATGTCTGGATGTTTGGAATAGATACAGGAGGAGAAAAGTTCCCCAAGTTATCAGCAACGATGTAAAAATTGGGAAAAGACAATAATAACTGGTCATCAGGAGAAACATCTAAGTCCACAACTTTCCATTGCTGTACAGAATCAATATCATTGAGATCACCTACCAGCAAATGATAAAAAAGGGTATCTCCTGATAAATTATATTTAGCAATGTATAAGAGCGTGGAATCGTACCCATCCGTTAAATTCAAAAAACCGGCTCCTGCATCGTAAATATTTTCACGTAGCACTTCAACAGATTGGCCTACATTTTCCATGGACCAATTTTCTTTCTCCCATGACTCATTCACAGTTTGGTCCCAGACTTGAATAAATGTCGATGGACATCTTCTCAGGTTCTTTTTTCCTAAAAGTAGTATTGTAGAGTCATTGATTCGGTGAATCTGACGTGCTTCTGCTCTGGCAGTATGGTCGTAGACACGAGTCCAGGATTCTTGAGCAGAAGTACTTCCCATTTTCAATAACAGAAAGATTATCAGAACAAGGTATTTAAGATACGTCTCTATGCATATCATATTAAAAGTCGATGTGATTTCTATTTCTTCGAAGCTAATACCTCGTTCCAATGTTCCTTTATAAGCCCCTCCCCATAGCCATCCCACTTATCCATTATTTTGCCTTCTAAATGTACCAAAAATCAAATACTATGACAAGGTGGAGATGTTAGGTTGCAATCAAACATTCATTTGCCTACTCGTATATTTTTCCTTAGCTTATTCCAAAAATGAATCGCTTTTCTTGTTCTCTGATTATTCTCATAATTTTAGCACCTATCACTACGACTGCACAACTGAAAAATCCTAGCTTTGAAGAAACCCTGAGTCTGCGTCGCGCAGGATCTGTTTCTATTTCTCCCGATGGTAAACATGTCGCTTACACCGTGAACAGCACCAATTGGGAAAAGAATCGCTACGAATCTGATATATGGTTGGCGAAAGAGGGAAATCCCCCCTTTCAACTTACCAGGACGTTTAGTGGCAATAGTGGATCTCCTGTATGGAGTCCCGATGGAGCGTATATCGCATTCACAGCTAAAAGAGGAAAACACAGGCAAATCTTTGCCATGAGAGTGGATGGAGGGGAAGCATTTCCCATTACGAATGTCGAACGGAGTATCGGAGGCTTTGAGTGGTCACCAGATGGAAAACGCATAGCTTTTACCATGCAACAGCCTGAAGCAAAGGTAGACAAAAAACGGACGGAAAGATATGGGAAATATGAGGTGGAAGACCAGGAGTATAAGTACAATTGGTTGTATGTGGTAGACTTCCAGACGGATATGCGTATGCCTCACGAACTTCCCTGCTACGACAAGGAAGATAGCACTGCGCAGGATTGGGATTGCCTGGAATGGACTGAACCGGAGGCACTCATTGATAGTGTGGAATATACCATCACAAACTTTTATTGGTCTCCCGACGGAAAATATATCTCCATTCAACACCAGGAAGACCCGTTGCGAAACTCTTGGTTTAGTTCTGACATTTCTATCCTAGAGGTAGAAACAAAGGAGCTCAAGCCGCTATTGGACAGTCAGGAGCCTGAATTTCTCAGTCAATGGTCTCCCGATGGACAGCATATTCTGATTTCTCAGGCAAAAGAAGATCTTAATGCTGCATATTATTTAAATCGTAAATACATAAAAGTACCTGTCGCTGAAGGGGAACCAGTAGAATTAGCCGCTGATTTTGATGAACAATTGTACGGCTTTGAATGGAATGCACAAGGTATTTATGCCATTGCCAGCCAGAAAACAGAGCGCCATCTTATGCATATAAATCCGAATTCCGGTGAGGTAAATCGTTGGGAGACTCCATATACTCAGATGGGGGGATTTAGTATTACACCGAACGGTCAGCACATCGCTTTCACAGCACATTCGGGTGAATCATTGAGTGAAGTATATCTAAGTCCTGTGAATGAAATTTCGCCCCAAAAACTTACAAACTTTTCTTCTCAGATATCCGATTGGAAAACCGCAGATAGCGAAGTGATTTCCTGGTCCAGTGAGGATGGGGCAACAATTGAAGGCATCCTCCACAAACCCAAGGACTTTGATGAAAATACCCAATACCCTTTGTTGGTGATGATACATGGCGGTCCTACCGGAGTAGATCGCCCGACTCCCTTACCTGGTTATGTTTATCCCGCGCTACAATGGCTCAACAAGGGAGCATTAATTCTTAGGGTCAATTATAGAGGGTCAGCAGGCTATGGAGAAGATTTTCGTTCGTTGAATGTGCGCAATCTGGGAGTAGGCGATGCCTGGGATGTATTATCGGGCGTAGATTATCTGGATCAGCAAGGGATCATTGATACCTCGAGAATGGGATGTATGGGTTGGAGCCAAGGAGGATATATTTCCGCCTACCTGACAACTACCTCAAACCGTTTTAAAGCTATTTCAGTAGGGGCGGGTATTTCTGACTGGACTACCTACTATGTCAATACAGATATTCATCCCTTTACCAGACAATACCTCAAAGCTACTCCCTGGGATGACCCGGATATTTATGCCAAAACCTCTCCCATGACATTTATTAATCAGGCGTCTACCCCTACGCTCATTCAACATGGAGAAAATGATCCTCGAGTTCCCATACCCAACGCGTATAAGTTATTACAAGGATTAGAGGATAGAGATATCCCAGCTAAACTAATTGTATACAAAGGCTTTGGTCATGGAATTACTAAACCTAAAGAACGACTTGCTGCCCTATGGCACAATTGGCAGTGGTTTAACAAATACCTCTGGGATGAAGAAGTAGTGATACCTGGCTTAGTAGAGGAAGAGAAAGAGGAGGAGGAGTGAGTATTGAAGAATTGTTGGATTGCTATATTGTTAGATTGCTATATTGGGCCCTTGTGAAGTAGTGATATTGTTGAATGGTTGTATTGTGTGCCATGGTGTTATTGTGCCATCGAGAACTGTCGTCCGTCATCTATGGTCTGTGGTCTTTTTTGTCGTCCGTCGTCTATGGTCCGTAGTCTAATTGTCGTCCGTCGTCTATGGTCTAATTCTCTCGTCTTTTTGAAATAATCAATTACATTGTACAAAGTTGAATGAATTAATGCTTCCACTACATGAATCAATTACTACTTACTTATTGCCTGTTGGCCAGCCTGGGTGTATTCGCTCAAGGTACTCAACTCTTGCGTCAGCCTACACTATCTGATGATCAGATTGTTTTTGTCTATGCCAATGATTTATGGTCGGTATCTCGGGAAGGTGGAGATGCAATAAGATTAACTTCCAATGAAGGAGCAGAAACATATCCTCATTTTTCACCAGATGGAAATTGGATCGCATTTACAGGTGAATACGACGGCAATACGGATGTATATATCATCCCTGCCAATGGGGGAAGTCCTCAAAGACTTACGTATCATCCTGGATCAGACGTTGTCCAAGGATGGACTCCTGATGGTAAGGTCCTCTTTAGATCCAGTCGCAAGGCTCATCCCACAAGATTAAATAAACTGTATACTATAGGGAGAGATGAAAGCTTTCCTAAGGCCGTAGAGGTACCTAGAGCTGCTTGGGGAGAGTTTTCGTCAGATGGAAGCCATTTGGCATATATACCCATCACTTTTTGGGACCCTGAATGGAGAAACTATCGGGGAGGGCAAGCCATGCCAATATGGATAGTAAATATGAATACCATGGAGCTAGTCAGGACACCACAACCCACCTTGGAAAGGCATCTTGATCCTGTTTGGTATGGGGAAGAAGTGTTATTTCTAAGCGAAAGGGATTATGCCAGCAATATTTGGGCTTTTAATCCCCAATCTGAAGCGCTTAGACAATTGACTTACCATACGGATTTCGATGTGAAAAGTCTGGACGCAGGACCTGGTGGAGTAATCTATGAACAGGGAGGATATTTGCATGTACTTGATCCTGAAACCAGTGAGTCTAAACAAATCGAAATAAACGTCAAAGGCGACATGAATTTTGCTCGTCCCAGATGGGAAGATATATCTGCCAATGCGCTGGTAAATGCAAAGATCAGCCCTACGGGCAAGAGAGCTATTTTTGAACATAGAGGGGAGATTTTTACCGTGCCTAAAGAAGAAGGAAGTTGGCGTAATCTAACCCAAAGTCCAGGCGTAGCAGATCGCTATCCTGTATGGTCTCCCAAGGGGGATAAGATTGCCTGGTTTTCTGATATTCAGGATAACTATGAGCTAGTCATCGCTGATCAATTAGGACAGAATCAAAGAGCTATCGAACTTCCCAATCCCACATTTTATTTCCGCCCAGATTGGTCAGGAGACGGAAAATATATCGCTTATACTGACACAGATTACAATATTTGGTTCGTAGATGTAGAATCAGGCGAAGCCCAAAAAGTAGATACTGATGGATATGCACACCCTAATCGAGCGATGAATCCCGTCTGGTCCCCTGATAGCAGATGGATCGCTTATGCTAAACAATTGACCAGTCATTTTAAGGCCATCTTTGTGTACAATATAGAAACAGGGGAGCGGCATCAGTTGACGGATGGTATGGCGGACGCTGCCATGCCAGTATGGGATGAAAAAGGGAAGTACTTATATTTCACTGCGAGTACAGATTATGGACTTAGCTCTGGATGGCTAGATATGAGTAGTTATGATCCTAATATCACACGTAGTATCTACATGATTTTATTATCTGAAAAAGAACCCTCACCATTTTTACCTAAACCTGGAGATGAAGAAATAGAGGAAAACAATACAGATGATTCTGAAAAAAATAAAGAGCAAGCAGAAAAGGATTCTACGATTGTTATAGATATAGAAGGAATTGAGAAAAGGATCATTGCCTTAGATATTCCCAATCGCAATTATACTTCTCTGGTGCCTGGACCTGCTTCAACGCTATTTTATTTGGAGTCTGTCCCTAATAGCAGCGGTTTGGTCATGCATAAATACGATATCAAAAAAGAAAAAAGCGAAGAGTTTATGACAGGCGTAAGGCAGGCTGTCGTATCTCATGATAGGAAGTCTTTACTCGTCCGGACAAATGGTGGATGGTTCATGGTAGGTTCAGGTTCAAAGCCTGGTGCTGGAGATGGGAAACTAACTATGAACCTCCAGGTAAAGATTGATCCAAAGGAAGAATATCGACAAATATTCAAAGAAGCATGGCGGTACATGCGTGACTTCTTATATGTGGAAAATGTACACGGAGCACCTTGGGAGGATGTCTGGGAATGGTATAGCCCCTGGGTTGAGGACGTCCGTCATAGATCGGATCTCAATTATGTACTGGACATTCTGAGTGGAGAGGTATCTATTGGGCACTCTTATGTGGCAGGCGGGGATATGCCAGACATTAATCGAGTGCGTACAGGTTTATTGGGAGCCGATTATAGTATTGAAAACGGTCGATATCGAATTACCAAAATATATACCGGTGAGAATTGGAATCCCAATCTCAAAGGTCCATTGGCAGTACCAGGATTGAATATAGCAGAAGGAGATTATGTGTTAAGCGTGAATGGCCGCGATTTGAGTAGTTCCGATAATATATTTTCACTTTTTGAAGAAACCGTAGGCCGACAAACGATGCTAGAGGTGAATGGTACGCCTACAAAAGAAGGAGCAAAAGAAGTAACTGTCCTTCCCATTTCTAATGAATATCAGTTGAGAACATTTGACTGGGTAGAGTCCAATCGACGTAAAGTTGATGAGTTGTCTGATGGTCAATTAGCATATGTATATGTCCCGAATACTTCGGGTCAGGGATTTAACTATTTTAATCGGTATTATTTTGCACAACAAGATCGAAAAGGAGTTGTAATAGATGAAAGAAATAATGGAGGAGGTTCTGCTGCAGATTACATGATTGATATCATGAACAGACAATTATTTGGCTATTTCAATAGCCCTGTGGGAGACCGTAGACCGTGGACTACTCCCATGGCGGGAATATGGGGTCCCAAAGTTATGATTATTAATGAAAGAGCAGGTTCAGGAGGAGATCTGCTACCCTATATGTTTAAGGCTGCTGAAATAGGTCCACTCGTAGGGACACGTACCTGGGGTGGGTTGGTTGGTACCTGGGACACTCCTCCATTTATGGATGGGGGGCGATTCGTAGCTCCAAGAGGTGGCTTTTTTAATCTGGAAGGAGAATGGGATGTAGAAGGAGAGGGAATATCCCCCGATATTGAAGTGATACAAGACCCCAAGCTCGGTATGGAAGGGAGAGACCCACAACTTGAAGCTGCCGTAGAGGAGGCTTTACGTTTGTTAAAAACACAATCTGTAGAGTTAAAGCCAGAACCCGAAGCGCCTATTCGATTCAAAAGACCGAATGAAAAATGATTTAGGTATGATTAAGAATCAATCAAGTGTGTTAATAGGTTTTCTGTTCTTGATTATGGGGTGTGCTGATGAAAGTCAGAAACAAGTGGCTATTTCTGGGACCAAACCTCACATTCTGATCTTTTTAGTGGATGATTTAGGAAAAGAATGGGTCAGTTGTTATGGAGCGGAAGATATTTCTACCCCCCATATCGATGCATTAGCCGAGAGCGGAACACGGTTCCAACATGTATATGCTATGCCTCAGTGTACGCCTACCAGACTTACATTGCTAACAGGCCAATATCCCTTTAGACATGGTTGGGTGAATCATTGGGATGTTCCCAGGTGGGGAGGGGGAGCGCATTATGACGAAAGAGAAAATCCATCCCTGGGAAAAGTAATGAGGGATTCGGGATATCGCACTGCCATTGTGGGAAAGTGGCAGGTAGATGATTTTAGAGTAGAACCAGATGCATTGTCTAAACATGGATTTGATGAATATTGTATGTGGACGGGATATGAAACAGGGGTCGAAGCCAGTGCAGAAAGGTATCAAGATCCATACGTCTTTACCAAAGAGGGTAGCAAAACATATCAAGGTGCGTTTGGACCAGATGTATTTAAGGATTTTATTATTGATTTTATCAAGAATAATGATACCCAACCCATGTTTATCTATTATCCTATGGTACTTACTCATCCCCCTTTGGTAAATACTCCAGATGAAATCGCAGAAGAACCTTTGGAAAAGCATAAGGCCATGGTCAGGTATGCTGACAAAATTACTGGAGAAATAGTAAAAGCGCTGGAAGAAGAAGGTATACGAGAGAATACCTTGATATTATGGACTACGGATAATGGTACTTCCAGAGGACTTGTAGGAACGAGGGATGGTAGGAAAATAAATGGGGCCAAGGCTATGACAATTGAGCCGGGAATTTGTGTTCCATTTATTGCAAGTTGGCCGGGAAAAGTTCCTGCATCCCGCGTTTCTGATGCGCTAATCGATTTTACTGATATATTTCCTACTTGTACTGATTTAGCTAGTGAAGTAGTGCCAGCTGAATGGGTAGTGAATGGAACATATCATCAATTGGATGGGTACTCTTTTAAGGAAGTATTAATGAGTAGCGCTCAGGAATCAGACAGAACGTGGATCATGTCTATGGGAGGGGGAAATAATGCCAGATTGACTGAGGAAGGAGTCGAAAATGAATTTGCCTACAGAGATAGAGTCATTAGAAATAAGCGATATAAACTGTATGTCAACACCCAAAGAAAAGCGGAGCAATTCTATGATCTAAAGAATGACCCTGTTGAACAAGAAAATCTCATTAATAACCTGAATGATTCAGTTCTACAAAGAAATTTTAACAATCTTTCGAATGTAATCTCCTTATTTCCTCCAAGAGATAATGATCCTAAATATCAGCCCAATCCTCCACAGACCTGGGATGTGGAAGTTACGGCAGAAAGTGAAGTCTGGAAGCAATAGTTTCCGAATCAATAAGTGCGGAATTAATTTAATCCGCACTTATTGATTACATTTCCAACAAACTTTCCGCTCGCTCAATATCACTCTCCCATATCCATTGCCCTTCGGGTTTAGGACCCTTATAATTCTGTATGGCCTGGAGGGAAGATTGTATCTCTTTTTTCCCTGCTTCCAGCGTTCGTACAACAAATGGACTTTTCCATGATTCTCCCCTATCCCATATTCTTCGCGCATAATATACCTTAGCAGATGCAACTCTTAATTGACTAGTAAGCATTGTGCGTTCAAAACAATGTTTAAGCGCTGGAAAATCTTTGGGATTTATCATGGGCTCTGCTTTCATTACTAAGCGTAAAGCACTATCTGCCAAGGACAACCCGTATTCTTTTTCTGTAACAATGTATTGGAGATAGGTTTCATTCATCAGCTCTTCATTTACAAGCCAATTATTGTCGAATACATTGGGTATTTCTTCCTGATTATGGCCAAAATCAGCTACTTTATAGTGAGCAGGGGATAGATGATTGACAATGTCTTTGAAATAATGAAATTTCCGATTGACATTGTGGTTAATGAAAACATGTTTATCCTTTGTCCATCGTCCGGAAACGTGTCTGATATAAATAGAGGGATATTCAAAATCCAGGCGAGAATGATTCGCACTATTGAGACCTAATGTGTAGAACGTACTCGTAACAATTTCGAAAGCCATTTGAAAAGCAGGAAGTAGGTATGGTAATGCCTTCTTTCCATATTTTTCAATGATAAAACTTTCATAAATATTCTGGGAGGTCAAACTGGTATCTAGGGTAAATGCATCCAAGGCGTAAAGCAAGATCTCATTGGGAGTACCTACGGCTCTCGCATTTCGATACCTGTCAGTCCGAGCTACATATCCAATGACGTTGGGTCTCTGAATATAATCTTTCCACCGTCTTTTTATATGCTCAGGCCATGTATTGGCGATCATGCTTTGTCCATTGAATTCATTCCCACAATCGAATTCAACTATAGTTGGTCGATCAATTTTTCCTATGAGTTCCGAATTGGGATGGCTGAGAAAGAAATCGTGCGGAGATTCCTTCATCATCAGTACAATCTGATCACTATCAATGAGTTCAATACATTTTGTTAGATTTTGATATTCCTGGTTATTATAGGCAAATGTTCGGATATAGAGACTTTTTCCCGCTTCTTCTATGACTACTTTTGCTACTGCATTGACTACCGCTGCCAACTTTTCTGCTGGTGATAGTAATTGAGAAGAATATTGTTCTTCTGCTCGTGCTCCTGTTTCAATGAATGTCAATACAATTCCATCAACATTGGGGAGTAATCCCAGCATCTGTCTGTAATCCTCTGAAAGCCAATTCCAAAATTCCTGGTTATCTAAATCCAGTGTTCGCCCAGGTCCAGTCCTGAATTTATCGGGATAATAATCCAAATTGTATAAAGCATGATCCCAAACGACCACTTCCTCAATCCCTTTCTGATGTGCCCGATCAATCAACAAATTGGCTAAATTCCTGCGAGAAGTATCTCTTACATCTTTTAAGTCCATGATAATATGATGGGAAAGCTGAAGATGATTGATATCGTACTTATCAATGGCATCCAAAGTTCCTAGTGCTTCCGATTTCCAATCTGTCAGGATATTCCACCCTTTGATGGTAATATGAGGGGGGCTGGATATAGTGCCTAATAGATACTGATCAGTATCAGACTGTTGGATTCCAGGTTGTGTCAGACTCCAGACTGGAAGGAGAAGAATGAAAATGAAAAGGAAGGTTTTCAGCATAAATTTTATTAAATTTAATATGTTGCGATATAATGCATTGGGTAGAGAAGCAATTGTTATTGCTTATCTTAAAGGATAATCATCAAAACTGATTAATACAAAAAGCTTTCAATAATTGAAGCCTGTTGAAAGATACTTTTTCATTCGGAATTAGTTGGATAGTACCTATAACTTATGTATTAATACTTTTCTCTTATGAATCCATCCAATCCCAAGATTCCAACACCCGTTTCAGAACTTCCAGGTCCTAAAGGATTACCCATCCTTGGTAATATGCATCAATTGAAAATTAATACCCTACACCTGGTATTCGAGGAATGGAGCCATATATATGGTCCCATTTATACCTTTAGAGCGATGAACCATCAATCTCTGGTATCCGCAGATCCTCACTTCAACAGTCAGGTATTGAAAATGCGACCACATACTTTTTCTCGATTTAGTAAAATTGAGCGTGTTTCTGATGAGTTAAATCTTCTGGGCGTATTTTCTGCTGAAGGTGAAGATTGGCATCGTCAACGCTATGTGGTGATGCAAGCTTTAGCGAATAAGCATTTGAGACAATTTTTTCCTGTCATTCAAACTGTATCTGAAAGACTGTTGAGAAGATGGCATTTACAATGATGCCCGTTGAATTGGAAACTAAGCTTGAACGTAGATGACAATAGAAAAAGAGGTAGTTGTGCTAATTCGTAGAGATCATTGATCCACAACGCACCTAAATCCCAGTGTTTCGTGCCTCATATTGGGGGTAGCTCTTTCGTTGAGGAATGATAAAGAATAAATCTCTCCCTTGCGCTGAAAGTTACCGCCTTTGATCGCATAATATTGTACATTATTATGGGTTTCTATCGAACTGGTCCATTCCGACACATTCCCTCCCATTCCTTGTATTCCTGTGGGAGTTTTATCTTTATTATAGGAGGTCACAAGCGTAGGAAATGTACCCTGTTCTTCTAGCGTATAAGTAATTCCAGGTTGATATTCATTCCCCCAGGGATATAAATATTCATCCACTTGATGTACACTATCGCCTACTTGTTCAAAATACCTGGCTGCGATTTCCCATTCTTCCTGGGTAGGGAGTCTTTTCCCCGCCCACTTTGCATAGGCATAGGCATCCCACCAGTCAATGCCTACTACCGGTTGGTCTTTGTGTTTGTATTCATCTATCTCCCAAAACTCCGGGGTATAGGTATTATTGGAAGGCTCTTTGGGATGAGCATACCATTTATATTTAACTAATGGATCAGCCAAAAATTTACTGTATGCTTCAATCGTTACTTCTGTCGGGTCTATGTAAAACCCTTTAATTTCTACCGACTTAAGAGGGTATTGGATAAATTTGTTGATTGCATTAACAGATTGTCCAGACTCGGCAATGGTCAATAATTTACTTTTCTGTATGTCTTCATCTATAGTATACAAGCCCCTTCCTATAAATACTTGTTCTGAGCGAATAGAATCTATCCTGTTTAAAAAGTAATGGTAATTATTGTAGGCAAAATATACAGTATCCAAAGGTGTTTTGGGATCTAAATTGTAATAAAAATCTTCAAAATCTACCAAGGTAAGTCTTGAGGATCTATTTAATGTGTCTGATACCAAGCGCATCCCTATATCATTATCTTTGAAACCTGCAGGAAATGGTGTGGAAAATGTGCACATCGAATACACTTCTTTAGGTTTATCAAAACATCCACCTCCCTTTGCATAAGCATACCAATCATCCTCTATTCTATAGGGGGAAGTCCATTCAGCTACGTTTCCAGATAGGTTGTAAAGTCCATAGTCTAAGGATTTCCCTTGCTTAAATGATTCTCTCATCTCTGGGAAGGGATGTTTTATATTATCCATAATAACATTCTCTGAAATGAAAGCATTGCCCCAAGGGTAACGGGTTTTGCCCCGGTTGCTACAGATGTATTCCCATTCTTCCAAACTAGGTAATCTCTTACCAACAAAACTTGCATAGGCGTAGGCGTCCCAGATATCAATTCCCGTAACAGGTTGTTTGAGACTATTTAATTCACCATCTCTAATAGTGGAAGGTTGTAGATCCGCTTTAAAAGGGGCGGAAGGATGAGAAAACATGGGAAGAACTTCAGGGAAGTGATAGAAATAGGAACTAAAATATAAATATTCATTATTAGTTACTTCGTGTAGATCAATATAGTAATCGTTAGTTAATAACACCATCTGAGAGGCTTGACTTTCAATGAGCGACTGAAGAAAAGAAGGACTTAGTCGCTCTTCTGAAGAGGATGATTGACGAAGATATTCCAGAATAGGATCAGGGGGACACCCAACAAAGTGTTGTCCACCTGGGACTAATATCATTTGTTTAAGATTTTTATGATGCAGGAAGCTGTAATGTATTTTGTATATAGTTCCTGCTAACATAAACATAATGATAACTACAGCAAGCCCCCAAAAGGGGAGGTTGGATAGCCTTAATTTTGGGATAAGCGTATTCATATCAAGCAGTTAGGATTGATAACTTCTTCGCTGGAACATAAAGAGTAGAAATAAGATGATAATGAGAAATATGCCGAAGACTCTCAACCACAAATAATTGGGGGGTGCAATTTCCTCTTCTTGCTCAAAGTCCGTAAATATGATCCCGTTTTCTTTCTGTGGAAGAGTGAGTGTTTGTTTATCTGGTGATATAAGTCCAAATACATATACATCCGTTCCACTAAATAGTTCTTCATTATCCTCACTGATAAAACTAATGGGAAGCCAAGTATATGTATTTGGAAAAATCTCTTCTTCTGATGGTTTCAGTCGGAGCCTGCAACCAGGCTTACTAACCACTGTAAGAAATTCTGAATAGGGTAAGGCTTCTAGATGTAAGTTTATAACAAGATACAGGGAGGTGTCCATACCCAGCGGCACGATGTTTACTGTCCCTGCTTCTTCCATCAAAAAGTAATGTAAAGGTGCATCTACAGGAAATATGAACTTTACATCTCTATCGAAAGACTCACCTGAGGGAATAGGTAGTGACTGCTGAGTAATGGGGTTATATGAACTATCTGCATCAGGAAATACGATATTCGTTTGTGTATGATATTGTTGATTGATCCTATCTTCCAACTCCTGTTTATAGAACTCTTTGGAAAAAGTATTTTCCTTATTGGATGTTGGAGAACTCAATACTTTCTCTTCAAAAACATATTCTTCATATAGTCTTTTGGTTTCTTCCTCAAATCTCTTGGGAGACATATTTTGCTTGTTTTGAAGAAATTCTTCCGTCAAGTTATTTTTCTCCAGATATTCCGCAAATGCCCTCCGTTCATTAGCAGTATTCGTATGGCTAGCTGGATTGGAAGTGTTAGGGTTGGGGTTGTTTTCGTTATTCTCACCGGATGTAATGTTTGATTCACTAATTTTGTTACTGCTATTGATAAGATCTTCCATGTTTCCTGACTGATCTTCAATAGTTTCTTCTAATTGAGAGAACTGTCTGCTGGTAGAATCAGTATTTGAAGAGGGCGACGCTGACGATGTTGCTGATAAGGCAAATCGAGTCGCTTCTTTCGCGGCAATTTCTCCTGCTATTTTTCCTCTGGTTCTTCCTATTTCCGTCGCATTGTTTGTTTGTATTTTATCTAATGCATTAATAACAGCCTGCTTTCCTGCTTTTGCACCAGCTTTACGACCTATTTCTTTGCCTTTTTCAGCACCTTTTGCACCAGCAATTTCTCGTCCTATTGCCTCACCTGCGTTTGCACCGGCTTCAGCACCGGCAGATTCACCTGCTAACATGGCTTGTTGGATCAATGATGGATTGTCATATCGTTCAGTATCAGATGATTCTCGATTATCAGTTGAAGTTTCATGCCCTTCATCTTCTGAAGGGATTTGAGGGACCGAATTACGCTTAGGAACAGTTATTCCATTACCAGATAAATAATTTCCAAATTCGTCTGTTCTACTTGGGAAAGAATTGAGATTCCATTCTTTAACCCATAACATATCCAATTCATTTACCAGGAAGTCATTGAGATAATGGTACATCCCATTTTCAAAAATGAGAAAATAAACGTCGAAGAGGTTATCTTTTTTAAACTCTTTGGCATATTCTTGAATGCGTTCCTTTTTGGATAAAAAATCTGATTTATTTATTCTTTCTGCATACCAAACCAACTCTATATAATTATCATATACTTTGATTAAGGGACATTGCTTGTTTAGAGATAAATCCTCTAATCTACAGTAGCATTGATCTGTTTCATATCGATGACTCGATCCAGAGTAGAATCCTGGATACCCAGCTTCTACAGGCAAATTATCAGATTCTAAATTATCTTTTATTGCCTTGGCCATTGAGTCGGGAGTATATTTTTCCAGATCTAAGCCCATAATAACAAAGAGGATCAAGAGAATAATACCTACACTGGAAGCCAATGCATCTACAAAATAAATGCCTCCAAATGAAGATTGCTTAGATTTTCTTGACATAATTCGACGTTATTGAACATTTTACTGAAAGTATTTTTCACTGGTTTTTCGCAAGGCCTCCATGATTTCCTTATTGATAACTAGAAATCTGTAGGGTTCGATTCCCGCTTCACCAAGGTTTCTATCTACTTGCATGATCACATCATTAGACCCTGGAAAAATGAATGCACATATGGGCTTATCTGGAGTTAATTCTTTGCGCTCCAATACATAGCTTCTGAATCGATTGTCAGACTGGTACAATTCTTCTACCATGATTACTTCCTTATTTTCTTCAATAACCAAAGAGTCCGGCCAACAGGAAACGATATATCCAAAGTCAGATTCTTCGAGGAATTCCTGCAAGATTCCCCCAATATTCTCAGGGTTCTTTTGGTCTTCTTTTATTTGTTCCCCCCTCAGGATCAGTACAAAAATGAATAGCAAAAGTACTCCAAGTGTACCCCCAAATATTTCCATTAATGGGAAGAAGGGGACTTGTTCTGTATCGGTCTTTGATATGTTACTCCTCCTTTTTTTCATCGGTATCTGTATTTTCGGTATCTATATTTGTCGTTGGAGGCTCTACTTGAGGGGAAGGAACGGTAGTGGCTAACTTTTTTACCTTGATTCCCACTTTTTCTCCTGCTGTTTCTTGAAGATTGCTCTTGGGGACTGATGAGTGCGGCAAAGGTTCAGCCTGAATAGAGGGAGGTTGTGCTTGTAGTCTTCGTCCAAGTAATATGTGGCAACGGGTAAGTAACTTTTCTTCATGTTTTTGTAAAAAGGAAGCACATAACATAGCCAATATACCAAAGGATAACGCTACTAATGTAGTATCAAATGCTATGGAGAGATCTCCTAACGCAGGAGCGAGAGAATCCTTGGATAAACCATCTACAGAGGTGTCGCTGAGTGCAACCGTAAATTTATTGATACTCCCACTAATACCCCATACCGTACCTATAAACCCCATGACGGGAATAGCCCATACCAAAAATCGGATAAAAGTATAACTGCTATCCAACTCTTCCCGGTCCAATTCCAAAAAATATTCATGCGTAGCTGGAGAAAATTGTGTATCAGTCATCCTATTATGTAAAAAAGAATCTATCTTAGAATGAGTTCCAGATTCGTTAGCGGGGCCCATTATCTGGCTATTGACAATATGATTGTAAACCTTCCCTGTATCCAGGATTTTAAATAGCTTGACAGTAGCAATAGCAGTTATAATAAAGAATAGACCTATGGTGATGATGGGTATGGGACCCTGTATTTTTTTTAAAAAACTTACCCATACAGGATTACTAACATCTCCTGAGGAAAAACAAAAAATAAAGAATAGGGTGGTGAGGACAGTACCCAAAAGTGTAGCCTCCCATCCATCTACTTGCGTGTCGTAGAGAAGATGTTGGGATTTTACATGGGCTGTTTGGGTTTCGGCTTTCTTTTTCACAAGCTTTGAACCTCTTCTCAGTAGTAGGGCACCTATTATAAGCCCCATGGCAATGAGGAAGTTGTCGTATTGGGGATTAAAAATAATTAATCTTAGCAGAAAATTGAATAACAGAATGATAGCAAAACTACCAACAAGGATACTTGCTATCGACATGAAACGGGGGATTAACGTATTCATTGAGGCATAAGGTTTAAATCTGACAGTGAAATTATGTGTTGGGGTTGAAGCCCCAGTCTATGTTGAATAAAGGGCCATTTCAAAAAAGCACCTGATATATTTTCCAGGTGAGTCGTTTAGGAGGATCTGAGATACATCTGAATCCTACTTCAAAGAACCTGCTTTCCATGCTTACTGGATCAGCATTAAATGGAAGAGTTGAAAGTATTCCTGTTTTATAATTACCTCCCAATACATAAGCTTTATCCCCATCCTTGGTATCCAATAACCATTCGTCCACATTTCCTGCCAGATGATGTGCACCACACCAGGATTGACAGGGTGAAAAGTCATCGCTCATTAATATTGTATCTACAGGTATCGTATAAGTATTAAATTTTGATTCAACATAATTACAACACGCTTTCATCCATTCATCTCCCCAGGGGAAAAGATGTTGATCAGGACCAGACATAGCGATAGCCATTTGCTCTTCAGAGGGTAATGATTTTCCCATCCATCGAGCATATTCCATCGCCTCATCCCACGTTATGCCTACTGCCGGATGATCAGGCCTGTAGATCCCTTTTTCATCTGTAAATTTTGCTGGTATACCTTTTACTTCATTTAAAGGTCTGTAGTCACCTGAGTTAACATCAGTAAGGAACTTTTCATATTCCTTAAAAGACACTTCATATTTATCTATGTAAAAAGATTTGTCCAGTCTGATAGTTCTGTCGGATACATTTTTCAACGCGTTGGCTAACAGTCTTACATCCACATTGTTATCAATCACCATATTCAAAAATGGAGACTGTATATCATACCCTAACAGGTATTTTCCCTGTGGAATAAATACCATATCAGAAAGTGTCTTGTTATAAGCCTGGCTTTCTGGGATTACACATCTAATACCAGCATAGAAATGATCGTACACCTTCGAACTGCTAATATCATCCACGTCCTTAGCGATCATTCTTTTCACGTGTGGCATCCCCACCAATCCTCCCTTGCTATCAAAGTGCCCGCCTCTGATTTCTCCCAGGGAGGCCTGTTCTGACAATACCCATTCTTCTGCATTACCGATCATCCCAAATACTCCCTGAAT
>CAZZEC010000044.1:33620-39707 GCA_964652565.1 uncultured Bacteroidia bacterium | reverse complement strand
CAATACATCAATACATCAATACATCAATACATCAATACAACAATAAAACAATATAAAAATACAACAATACCACTATGGAAAACTCAAAGCTGAAAACCAAAGAACAACCGGGCAATGCAACGATTGCCTACGAAAGTCGCTACCAACTCAATGAGCGACTGAACAACGAACCGCTACGCGTGCTCACGGAAGAAGAATTTACCTTCTGGAAGCACAATGGCTACCTCGTAGTTAAGCAGGCGGTGCCTCGCGAACAGGCAGCGGCCACAGCACGATTGATCTGGGAATTTGAAGAAAAAGATCCCCATGACAAGGATACGTGGTACCGGGAAGCCAGGCGCGAAATTCGCATGAAAGAGCTCAAAAACAGTGGAATGGTAGAAATCTACAATCATCAATCTTTGTGGGATAATCGCCAATATCCAAAAGTTTATGATATATTTGTCGATATCTGGGGTACGGAAAAGCTGTGGGTGACGATAGATCGGGCAAATTTGAATTTCCCCATTCGTCCGGATTTTGAATTTAAGGGATTCATCCATTGGGATATTGATACATCCCTCAATCCCAAGCCTGTCAATGTGCAGGGTGTGCTGGCATTGTCCGATACCGATGACCTTACAGGCGGATTTCAGTGTGTACCGGAGTTGTACAGGAATTTTGAAGAATGGGTCAAAACACAGCCAGAGGATAGAGATCCTTTTAAGCCAGATACCACGGGATTGGAGATCGTAAAAGTGAATATGGAAGTGGGAGATCTACTGGTATTTAATAGTATGCTGGCACATGGTATCAGACCCAATCAATCCGATCGCCCCAGAATTGCTCAATATATTTCGATGTCCCCAGCGGAAGAAGGGAATAAAGAATTGAGAGACTGGAGGGTTAAGTCGTGGAAAGATCGTATCGCACCAGAAGGATATCCCTTCCCGGGCGACCCCAGAAATTGGGAGCAAAAGCATGCTGAGACTGCACAGCTCACAGAATTAGGTGAAAAGCTACTCGGCCTGAAAAACTGGTAAATACTACTTGCATGTCAAATACCATTGCCTTACTAGATGTCATCGTCATCATTGGATATTTTTTCCTGATTTTCTTTATCGCCTATTACGTCACAATCCGAGACCGTCGCCTCAAAGTTACAGATAGCGCCTCAGCAGACTACTTTCTAGCGGGTCGCAATGCGGGATGGTTCGTGATAGGCGCTTCTCTGTTCGCCTCCAATATCGGTTCAGAGCATATCGTGGGTTTGGCAGGAGGTGGGGCCAGAGGAGATATGCCCCAGGCGCAATTTGAAATTCTGGCTTCGCTCATACTACTGCTGCTGGGATGGTTATTCGTTCCCTTCTATTTGCGGAGTGGGGTGTTTACCATGCCGGAATTTCTGGAGCGGAGGTACAATTCCGCCGCCAGAACCTATCTGTCTGTCGTATCCATTTTGGCATATGTATTGACGAAGATATCCTTAACCATTTTTGCTGGGGCCTTGGTATTTGAAGTGATAGGAATTCCCTTTTGGACAGGAGCATTGATTGTCGTCGTAGCTACGGGTATATATACCATATTTGGGGGTTTGAGGGCCGTGATCTATACCGATATGATTCAAATGTTCTTGTTACTGGGAGGAGCTATCGTAGTTACATACATGGGACTCGAAGCGCTGGGGGGATGGAGTAATATGATGGATATCGTGCGATCATCTGATCCAGAACAGTCGGGTGAAACCATGTCGAGATATTTTAGCCTTTGGAGACCCAATGGTGATAGTAACTATCCCTGGACAGGTATACTGTTTGGAGCACCCATACTGGGTATTTGGTATTGGTGTACCGATCAATTTATCGTACAGCGTGTGCTGTCTGCCAAAGACATTCACAATGCCCGCAAAGGAACTATTTTCGCTGCTTTTCTCAAGCAACTGCCCTTGTTCGTTTTTGTGATACCGGGTATCATTGCATTTGCGCTGTCCAGCCAGGGACTTATTTCATCTATAGAAAATGAACCCGATCAGGCGCTCCCAACGATGATCACCAATTTACTTCCTGTGGGATTTCGGGGGCTGGTACTAGCTGGATTACTGGCTGCATTGATGAGTTCCCTTTCATCTGCGTTTAACTCTTGTTCTACCTTATTTACCATAGATTTCTACCGCAGGTATAAGCCCCAGGCCAGAGAAAGGGAATTGGTCTGGGTAGGGCAGATAGCAACGACGATTTTGGTCATCATTAGCTTAGGATGGATCCCACTCATGCGGACATTGACAGAGGGAGAGGGTATTTTTTACTATTTACAAAGCGTACAAGCCTATATCTCACCTCCTATAGCCGCAGCATTCTTATTGGGATTGTTCATCAAACGGATCAATGCCAAAGGAGCGATATGGAGCCTATGGTTAGGCTTCATATTGGGTATCACCCGATTATTTTTTGAATTTCAGGTCAAAGAAGGAAATATCAACCCGGAAACCAATCCTATGGTAGGATTTCTGGTGGGGATTAATTTTCTCCATTTTGCATTGGTTCTCTTTATCATCTGTGCGATAGCGATGATCATCATCAGTTACTCGAGTGCTTATCCTCCCGAGGTCAAGCTCAAAGGGTATACCTTTGACACCAAGGCAGTCGAGCGACAGCCAGTCAATCGCCAGGATGTTATCCTGACAGGTCTGCTCATCGTGATCGTATTGATCATATGGTTGATATTTAGTCCCATAGGGATCGCTTCTTAGATAAGAAGTCAATTTATCCCCTGTAAAGACGGATAGTGCATTGGAGAGGGTTGAAGAATCCGAAAGGTGAATATATCGGTGGACGTTAGGGGGCATACGTTTGTTGTATGTAAATATGTCCTCCCACTTATTCTAAGAATAATTAAATTATTTCTTCCCCCCACCAAAAGTAGGAAGCAGCCCTTTCTTCTTCTTCTCCAACGCATAGATAGGAATATCTCCAAACAGATTGATCGGAGTGAAAGGATGTTGTCTGCCACTTGTGAGTTGTTTCACTCGTTCTGTAACATACAGATTAAGCTCCATCAGATTGATCACTTCATTTTTATTGTAATCTGCTTCGCCATCCAGTCCTTCGAGTATTGCCTTGGTAAAGGCTCCATGCCCCCAGTCAGGTTGTTCATAGGAGTATTCTTTACCGCTAGAAGAAGTCATCACTGTCACACCTGCCTCTGCATCTATGATATCTTTAATCGCATCGTTGAGGTCTGTCGACTTTACATAAGCCAGGTCCATGAGATCAAACGCGGATTGACCACTATGGCAGGCATCCAGGAAGATCAATTTCTTACAAGGAGTACCATTCATCCCTTCGGTGAGATCGTGTATATTCAATGCCGTGGCAAAGAGGTGATAGGGGTTAAAGTCTGTAGGAAGTATGTATAAGTTACCTTTATTATCGAGTGCTCCATGCGAGGAAATAAACACCATTATGACATCGTTCTGTGTGGCTTGTCTTTCCAGCCAACTGATTCCCATTTTTATGTTGAGTAACGTCGCTTTGTCATCCAATAACTTCCTCACGTGTACCTCTTTAAAGAGTTTTCCTTCCATGTTTCTAAAACGTTCAGCAATGGAGTCAGCATCGGAATTAGCATACGTGAGGTTCACTTCTGGATCTACGAACTCTGCCACGCCAACAGACAGGATGTAGAGATTGGGTTTATAGTTTTCGTTCTCCGTTAGCTCTTCTTTTTCAAGTTGTTTACTATTATATGCCCAGTCCTGTTCAGTTTTGGGAACGGGAATGTTTCCATTGGCATCTGTTTTAATCACCCACATATCGTTTCCTCCCAACGCATAGCTATCGGTACTTCCTACAACCAGAATGCCGCCATCTTGAGTTACATGCACATTATATCCAAAGTCGCTTTTTGAACCATTGGAAAACCTGTGCCATTTTACTGATCCATCCATCCCCATTCTGGTAATCCAAACTTTGGCACGAGACTCAGGATTCGAAGTAGAAGCTCCTCCCAGTATGATATCACCCTCTGGTGATAGGTCTACGTCGTAGTACACATCTTTGCCATCACCACCAAAGGTTTTACTCCATAGGCGATCGCCAGCACTGTTTACCTTCATCACAAATGCATCCAGTGTTCCCGAAGAGCCCGACATGGACCAACCGGCCAATACCACACCTCCATCTCTCGTAGCAACCATGGATTCAATATTTTCATTTTCCTCTCCCCCATAATTTTTCTTCCATTTCCCATTTCCATCCTTATCTACTTTTACCAGTATGACATCGGCCTTACCTTCCCCCATAGATTTAGAATATCCTCCCAGCAAAAATCCCCCATCTCTGGTTTGTAATATGTCATGCGCCCTGTCTGCTTCACTTCCTCCGTAAGTTTCCTGCCATAATTCATTTCCATCGCTATCTATTCTCAATAGCCACATATCGCTTTTCCCATTTCCACCAGACTGTGATAGGCCCGCTATTGCGAATCCTCCATCCTGCGTCTGAATGATACTTTTTGCTTCCTCCCCTTTTGTCCCCCCAAAAAACTGAGACCATTGAACGCGACCGTTGCGATCCAATTGTACGACCCATGCATTGTTATAACCCGTTTCAGGATCTTGGCTATAGCCTGCAATTACGTAGTTCCCTTCTCGCGTCTCAATGATGTCATTGGCCCATTCAAAGTCTTCACTCCCGAGATATTTTCGCCAGATTTCCCTCCCTTCAGGATCCAGTTTCAACACCCAGATGTCGCTTTTGCCCTTTCCATAGGAAAAGGTCAATCCTGCTACCACATAGGCTCCAGCACGGGTTTCAATGGCTGTCATAGCCTTTTCATCCCGTTCTCCTCCAAAGGTTCTCGAAAATGTACGCTGCGCATATGTTGGTAACAAAAACGCGATACAAAAAAAGGAAACGAAAAATAGTGTGTGAGTTAGTCTGATCATCTTTGTAGCGATATAGTGTTTGGCACAGAAAGTATCCACTCGTATGTTATTAAACTGTTTTGCATTTGTTCACCAAGGTAAACAAACATGTGCAGCAACTGGTGGAATAATGATAGTCTGAGGTAGAGGTTATGCCAATATCGTTCCGTGTTTAGGTTGGAATATTAGATAAATATATACGCTTGATGGATAATATACACATTCATACGGAATTAACGTAATTTGTTTCGTATTTTATGTACAATGTAGTACATTTTATACGGAAATCGTCCAAATTCATGCATATTCTGTAAAGGTGAGATAGAAGGAAGATTTTGATAAAAATTAATTTTGTGTGGAAAGTTAACCATCTTTGCAGTCTATTATACAAGACGATTAGAGGAAAAGTGTTAGACACTCTGGAATAATATTTAGTCAAAATATACAAATTCATAAAATGACAAAGGCATTTGCATATCTCGGGCTGGCAATGAGCATCATATTTATCATAATGGGAATTGTCTTTCCCTTTAGACCTCCTGTGTCTCTGGGGCTTTCTCAGCCGCAGAATATACTAGTGGGGGTAATTCTTGTCATGTATGGCATCTTTAGAATGTTCCGAGCGTATACAGCCATTAAAAGAAACCGTAAATAGTTATGATATATCGTTTAACATTATTTTGGGTAGGAATCCTTACATATGGGATGTTGATGGGCCAACAAACGGAAATTACCGCCAGGCTTGATATTGGTAAACGCGATCCCAAACCCGAATTTTATGAATATTCTCCTGTTGATCAAGGACTCGTTACATTAGGGCCACTTAGTAGGGTCTCTTCCAGATATTTGGGATTGATCAAATATGACAGGGAGTTGAACAAGGAATGGTCTGTGAGAGTATTGGAGCAAAGTGACAGGAAGAATGTTGATTTTGTCGCTGTAATTGGGAATTACATTTTCGTATTCGTTTCAGAAAAATTACCCAAAGAAGGAGTAATTAAGACCTATTACTATACTTATGATTTACAGGGAAATGAAATATCAGAAGAAGCGATCCTTTCTGTGTACCCCGATGCCAGGGAACAAAAAGTAGAATTGCAATTTGTACTATCTCCCAATAAGCGAAGACTGCTTTGCTACAAGAACCTTGAAAATAACAGGGATACTGAGCAGATTCTTTATTA
>CAZZEC010000044.1:0-33520 GCA_964652565.1 uncultured Bacteroidia bacterium | reverse complement strand
TTTCAGATCATAGGCACATTATTTCAGCAAATAGATCCCAATGGAAATATTTTGCTAAATTCTACGGAAAGATTTAGCGAATCCTTCCTTTCAAACTACCTGTCAAGTGGACAAATTGACAAAGGCAAAGAACTTAAAAACTTCTATTTAGATTCGCAAGATGGCATAGTACTGAGATCTGATGGAGGAGTACTGTTAATCGCCGAAAAATTCTATGTTACCTCGCAGCCATTTAGAGATATATATGGATATTGGGTAGATAGAGATGTGTATCACTATGAGGATGTTATTCTCACTTCTGTTTCCAACACTGGTGAAATTGAGTGGCATGCGATTGTAGACAAAAATCAGGTAGGGGAATCTCCGGCTAATCTCTCTTATTTTAATGCCATTGGTGCAACAGGGACACATATATTTTATGAGTACAGGCCACGAGGGAGGAATGTAAATGTATATTATAATTCCGTTGCAATAGATGGAAATGTCTCGCAACGTATCCCATTATTTGAAGAATATAAATTTGGAAATGAGTTCTATCCAAGGTTTTGTGAGCAGATTAATAATGAGGAAGCGATCATGGTGTATTATCAAGGTAGAGGGAAAAAGCTTTCTGTGGTGAAAGTCAGAATCAATGGATAGGGTACAACGCGTTAGTGAATAAGAATACAGGGGATGTGATTTGTTACATCCCCTTTTTTGTTACTCTTCTACTCTTTTGTAAGTATATACTCCTGCTGCTCTTTCAGGACATTTATCTTCTACAGTAGTTACGACCAATTCATCTTCTTTCATCTCATATGAGAAGGTTGCTTTCATACCTATACATCCAGAACCTACAGTATCTTCGATGATCATTTTCCCGTCTTTTACTTCCATTTTTCCTTCCACATCAGGTGTTTCATCTTCATCCAAATAGAAAGCATAGGTCATATCTTCTGATACAACTACGGTTATGACATAACCATCATCAGTAGTTTGCTGCCATTTGCCTACTATGGCGCTCGCATCTTGTGCTGACGCAGTCGAAACTAGTAATACAACAGCCATTAGGGTAATTAATTGCTTGAAATAAGCATTCATGATTTTGTGTATTTGATTGTTTGATTGAATGAATTAAATATTGGTGATAAAGATAGTAGCTAATCCTGAAAACAAAGAATTAGGAATTTATTTTGCACCTTTGGCAGAATTTTAGGCTGGTTTACGGTTATTGAAGGAGAGATTTCAATTACTTACATTTTTACCAGGTATATACAACACTATAGTTACAAAAGTCCCAGATGAGCTTGAATGCTAAAAATGAGAGAGATATGATCCTTTATATGTTAATGAGTAGGATTATGCTAAGAAAAACAATGGGAACAACTATTTTATTTAGAATGATTTTAAATAAGCTTGAACATAGCATTTCTATTAAGCCTAATACTTTGAAGAAATGGGTTGCTGTATTATTTTGCACCTCGTTGAACAAAAAATATAAATTTGATTTAACAGATTGAAGACCCAAATGGTTTTTAAGATAAAGTAAAAAGCCAAAGAATATACAATGAGATATCTTACTTTCTTGAAAAGTACATGTTTATTAGCAATACTGACACTGTTGAGCATTGAGATTCACGCTCAGGATGTTGATGTTGCAGCAGGTGAAACGCTATTCAGAAACAATTGTAGTGCCTGCCACCAGATCAATAGAAAACTGGTTGGCCCCGCAATGGCTGGCGTAAACGAAAAATACGCGGGGGACGAAGAATGGTTGTATCAATGGATCAAAAATGCACCTGGTATGATCCAGGCAGGAGATGAAAAGGCAGTAGCATTATGGGAGGCGAACAATAAATTGATGATGAATGCATTCCCTAACCTGTCAGATCAAGATATAACGAATATATTGGGATGGATTGAAGTAGAGACGGCTGCGCTTAACGCGCCAGCTGAAGCAGAGACTGCTGTTGCTGCAGAAGGAGGAGAGGTGCCTGTAGCTGATCCCAAGTTCTATTATGCCTTGTTAGCGCTGGTAGGTGTACTCGTACTGATTGCCTTATTGCTCGTATTTATCACTGCGACTCTCGTTTCTGCAGTACGGTCTAAGGATGGTAAAGAGGCCTTTAATTTCAAAACCGTATCTCAACGTTTCTCCTCTATCCTTCAGAATAAGTTTGTACTGACAGCTATCACGCTCCTTGCACTCACAGCAGGTACATGGCACATTATTGTTGTAGGAAGGAATGTGAGTTTACACCAGGGCTATATGCCAGAACAGCCCATCAAATTCAGCCACAAATTACACGCTGGTACCAATCAAATCGACTGTGAATATTGTCACTCTGGAGTAAGAAAAAGTAAGAGTGCATGGATACCTTCTGCCAATGTATGTATGAATTGTCATAAATATATTCAGGAAGGTCCTCAATACGGGACAGAGGAAATTGCCAAAATATACGAGGCTACAGGTTGGGATCCAGAGCAAGCGGCTTATGTAAATGAACCCAAAGCAATAGAATGGATACGAATCCACAACAACCCCGATCACGCATATTTCAACCACGCACAGCACGTTGCAGTTGGTAATCTGGAATGTCAGACCTGTCATGGGCCCGTTCAGGAGATGGAAGTGGCATACCAATACTCAGTGTTGGGTATGGGATGGTGTATCAATTGCCATAGAGAAGAAAAAGTTAAAGTCTTAGGTAAAGAGACTGAATATACTGTTGCTGAAATGGGAGGACTCAACTGTTCTAAGTGCCACTATTAATATCCTGATATTAACATTAACCGAATCAAATACAAATATGAATAAACCCAAGTATTGGCAAGCCATAGAGGAACTGAAGCAGACACCGGAAGCCATCGCTCAAGCCAATAAAGAATTTCCAACAGATATTCCACTGGAAGATTCCTTGGAACAGTCTGAGGCGACAATGGATTTACAATCCAATCGAAGAGATTTCCTCAAAGCACTGGGTTTTGGAGTTACTGCTGCAACGCTTTCTGCATGTATGGAAGCTCCTACCAGAAAAGCTATTCCTTATGTAAATAAGCCTGATGATGTAATCCCAGGTGTTGCCAACTGGTACGCATCTACTACTCCTGAGGGACTTCCCGTTGTCGTCAAAACGCGCGTTGGGCGTCCAATCAAGCTTGAAGGTAATCCCGATTCGTCTTATACGGGGGGAGGTCTTTCCGCTATAGGGCAGGCTTCAGTGCTGGGTTTATATGATGTTGATAGAATCCAAGGTCCCATGAAAGGGAAAAATTTGTCGGATTGGTCAACCGTAGATAAAGAAATCGTATCTGCACTTAACAATATTAAGGCCAATGGTGGCACAGTAAGAATCCTTTCTCATACCATCAGCCAGCCAGCAACTCAAGAACTCGTAGAACAATTTTTGGCAGATTTTGAAGATGCCAAACACATTGCATATGATCCCATCTCTTCTTCAGCCATTGCTACGGCGCATGAAGTAGATTATGGAATAAGAAATATTCCTTCCTATCGTTTTGACAATGCCAAAGTCGTTGTCAGCTTCAATTGTGACTTTCTCGGGACCTGGCTTTCTCCTGTAGTGCATGCATATCAATATGCAAAGCATCGCAATCCCGATGGCGATATGTCTCGCCATTTGCAATTTGAATCGCTATTATCATTAACAGGTTCTAATGCGGACTTGAGATTCCCTATAAAACCTTCTCAGGAGGGATTGGCACTGTTGAACCTGTATAATAAAATAGCCAGAAAGATTGGTCGCCCCACACTCCCTAGCATCCCTCAATTCAATGTAGCAATGAATGGACTAGACATTGCTGCTCAGGATCTTCTCAACGCGCAGGGTGAGTCTTTGGTCGTGTGTGGAACGAACGATACCGCTACTCAGCAACTGGTAAATGCTATCAATGATCTGCTGGGGAATTATGGTAAAACGATAGACCTGAATGAACCTACTTTTGCTCGTAGAGGGAATGATGCAGAATTGGAAGAGTTGGTGGGAGAATTGGAAAGAGGAGAGGTAGATGCATTATTGATATATGGTGCTAACCCTGTATATGACACGCCTGTAGGCTCCTCATTTGCAGAAGCCCTGTCTAATGTACAGTTAAGCATTTCATTTGCAGGAAAAATAGATGAGACATCTGATCTGTGTGATTATACTTGTCCCGATCATCACTACTTAGAATCGTGGGGGGATGCACAACAGACGCCGAGGCATGTGAGTATCGTGCAACCCATGATTAACCCTATCTTTGACACGCGTCAAGCTCAGGACTGTTTACTCAAATGGGCGGGAAATGGAACAGAAAAGTTTTCTGAATACCTCAAAACGTATTGGGAAAACTACTATTTCCCATTGAGGAAAGAAGAAAGCATGAGTTTCCGTGAGTTCTGGGTAGAAACCTTGAGAGTAGGAGTGTTTGAATTAGATCCTTCTCAGGAAATTGAAGTGTATGCCAATGAGACAGATTTGGCAGATGTATCTCAAAGCCTTTTAGATCAACTCAGAGCTGTTGATGAAGGAATGGAGTTAGTGATATATCCAAAGGTATCTATGGGGGATGGTAAATACGCGAATAATCCCTGGTTGCAGGAATTGCCCGATCCCATATCGAGAATCACCTGGGATAACTACCTAACTATGGCTATTGCAGATGCTGAAGAAAATAATATTAAACAAGGAGATGTTGTTAGGTTGACTGTAGGGGAAATGGAATTGAATGTGCCGGCGGTCATACAGCCTGGACAGGCTAAAGGAACGCTGGGTATTGCATTAGGTTATGGTCGTGAATTTGGGGGTAAAGTAGTAGATGAGGCAGGAGGAGTGAATGCTTATCCTTTACTTTCGATGGAAGATAGTACCATCACCTATGTGCGGACTTCAAATGTCAATGTTCAAAATACTTCAAACACTTACAAACTAGCACTTACTCAAACATTTAATACGCTGTTCGACCCGGCAAAAGGAGAGTTGGGACTGATACCTGATGATGGAGATTATGATCGTTCAGAGTACATCCTCAAGGAAACGAGCCTCGCGTATTACAATGGAGAAGGAGATAATCCTTACACGAAATCCAAAGCGAAATACGAAGAAAAGAAAAAGCACTTGGTTTCATTATGGGATTCCTATTTCGAAGATCCAGAAAGTAAGCGCATTATACACTGGGCAATGGCTATAGACCTGAACAAATGTACAGGTTGTGGTGCATGTGTGGTAAGTTGTCAGGCTGAAAATAACGTCCCAGTGGTAGGTAAAGAGGAAGTATACAAAAGGAGAGAGATGCATTGGTTGAGAATAGACCGATATTACAGCGGAGATCCTAATACTCCTGATGTCGCCTTCCAACCTATGTTATGTCAACATTGTGATAATGCACCTTGTGAAACAGTATGTCCGGTACTGGCTACTATTCACAGTAATGAAGGGCTCAACCAAATGACCTATAATAGATGTGTAGGGACGAGATACTGTGCCAACAACTGTCCATATAAAGTTCGTCGTTTCAACTGGTTTAGTTATCCCTACAACGATCGTTTTAAAGCTGTGAATCCAGCTCAAAATGACTACGGGCGCTTGGTATTAAATCCAGATGTAACAGTAAGATGGAGAGGGGTCATGGAGAAATGTTCATTCTGTGTACAACGATTGCAAGAAGCTAAACTGAGGGCAAAGGTCAATGCACAAAGTACATTTGCGAAACCGCAGGATGGCGAAGTAAAGACTGCTTGTCAGCAAAGTTGTCCTACGGGTGCGATTGTTTTTGGAGACCGCAATGACCCCAACAGTGAGGTATATCAGGCGATGACCCATGAACGTTCATACCTTGCGTTGGAAGAGGTAAAAACGCTTCCTTCTGTCAACTACATGCTTATGGTTCGCAATCGCACGGAAGAAGAAGCAAAAATGAAGGCTGAAGAGGCAAAGAGTGCCAAAGGGTATGAAACAGAGACAGAATCACACAGTGAAGAAGAAACACACGCATAGAAAGAAAAATTGAAGAAATATAATATATCATCATATGAGTCATCATGAATCTCCCATTCGCCAGAAGTGGGTCAGAGAGACAGATCATTATAGTAAAGTTACTTCGGACGTAAGCCATCCGATCGAATCAAAGCCCAATTTGCTCTGGCTTGCAACCACTGGTTTTTTTGGAACCCTAATGCTAATTGGTTTCATTTTAATTGGTTGGACTATGGTAGAAGGGATAGGATTGTGGGGATTGAATAAGACCGTGGGCTGGGCGTTCGATATTACCAATTTCGTATTCTGGGTAGGTATCGGACACGCAGGTACGCTTATCTCCGCCGTCCTCTTGCTATTTCGTCAGCAATGGCGTAATTCTATCAACCGAGCATCTGAGGCAATGACCATTTTTGCTGTTGCCTGTGCAGGGTTATTTCCCTTGATACATATGGGTCGTCCCTGGAATGCTTTCTGGTTTGCCCCCATCCCCAATACCAGGGGACCTCTTTGGGTGAATTTTAACTCTCCATTGCTTTGGGATGTGTTTGCGATTACCACTTACCTTACTGTTTCACTGGTATTCTGGTATTTGGGAATGGTACCCGACTTTGCAACACTACGCGATAGAATGGCAAAAGCAGGGAAGAAAATAGGGTCTTATATCTTTGGATTATTGAGCTTTGGTTGGGATGGTTCTTCGAGAAACTGGTCGAGATACGAACTGGTTTCCTGGATCTTAGCGGGACTTGCCACTCCATTGGTACTGTCTGTACACAGTATTGTAAGTATGGACTTTGCTACCTCTGTAGTGCCGGGTTGGCATACAACGATTTTTCCGCCCTACTTTGTTGCAGGTGCGATCTTCTCTGGATTTGGAATGGTACAGACACTTATGATCGTAACTCGAAAAGTATATAAGCTAGAGAATTATATTACCATGGATCACATGGAGTCCATAGCCAAGATTGTTATAGCTACAGGCTCGCTGGTGGGTCTTGCCTACATGACGGAGTTTTTTACTGCATGGTATTCTGGCTCACTCTGGGAAAGATATATATTTGTGAATAGAGCTTTTGGTCCTTATTCCTGGGCTTACTGGATCATGTTCTCTTGTAATGTAATTACTCCTCAATTATTCTGGTTTAGAGGTATCCGCAGAAATATGTTCATTACCTTTATCATTTCGATTTTTATCAACATCGGAATGTGGTTTGAACGATTTGTGATCATCGTTACATCGCTTCATAGAGACTTCCTCCCTTCTAGTTGGGCAGATTATGTCCCTACCTGGGTTGAAGTGGGAATATTTGTAGGGACTATCGGGCTATTTATGTTCCTGTTTTTACTTTTTGCTAAATTCTTGCCCGTTGTGAACATGTTTGAAGTGAAAACTTTGATCAAGCATCCTAAAAAACCAGATCATGCAGTAGCCGAAACTGAGAAAGCACCAGTTACTGCCTAATAATTAACAAAAGCATAAAGAAAAAAATATAAGCATGGCTACAGCAGAAACATTAACCGCGCCTCATGCCCCTTCAACGCAACAAGCTCATAAGAAGACTTTTCTCGTAGGAAAGTTTTGGAACCCAGATCATACACTTGATGCATTGAAGAATATCAAGGAAAAGGGGGTAAAAATCTACGATGTATATTCTCCCTTTCCCTTACATGGTATCGAACCATATCTGGACATCAAAAGGTCTCGCTTAACCACAGCCGCATTTATATATGGGGTTATGGGTTTCCTGGCAGGAATAGCTATGATGTTTTTTATGTTCGGGATCGACTGGCCCATGAATATTGGTGGTAAGCCATCTGTACCATGGATAGATTTCGTGCCTATAACTTTTGAATTAACAGTGCTGTTTGCTGCACATGGAATTGTCATCACTTTCTTCATCGTTGCTCAATACTGGCCGGGTAAAGAAGCTAAACTGTTTGATGAAAATCAGACTGACGATGTATTTGTCGTTGTCATTGACAAGAGGGAGATTCAGGACGATTACGAAATCCGTAATCTGATGACAGAAAGCGGCGCTTTTGAAATCATTGAAAAAGAAGAACAATAAATATGAGATACCTAACATCGTTTACCTTATTAGTCCTGCTTATCACAGTGGTAAGTAGTTGTAGGTATACAGACAAATCAAAAAGAAATGTTGAGTATGCTCCCAACATGTTTTACTCAATACCTTTGGAAGCATTAACTCAAGGTGAACGCAATACAGTATTTAAAGATGGTCTTAACTCACAAAAGCCACCAGAAGGAACTGTACCTCGCGAATCATCATGGTATATAGAAGAGGCATATATACCCTATCCCTATGAGAACACATTTGAAGGATATGAAGCAGCAGGCCTTGAGTGGACAAGTCCTTTAGATGATCCTGCATTCAATGCAGAAGACATTAATTGCACAGAGGAGACCTATGAAAGTGGTAAGAGATTATATACTACGTATTGTATCATGTGCCATGGTCCAAATGGGCAAGGAAAAGGAAACCTGGTAACTTCGGGAAAATTTGGCGTAGTACCTTCTTATTCCGACGCTGCACACAGAGATTTACCTGTAGGTAAAATGTACCATTCCATTACATATGGAAAAGGGATCATGGGATCTTATGCATCTCAGTTAACTCCCAAAGAGCGCTGGGAGGTGATTTGTTACATACAGGAGTTTCAGAAGCAACCTTTGCAATAGCAATCAGATACGCATCAAATTTATCCTTGAAATTGTACTCAATAAAAATATAAGAAATTGGAACACGAAACTATCTCCACTCAACAACTTGAAGAGCGATTTAATTTTACCAGCCGATATCGGAATATAGTATTTGGTCTGATTGGTGTTGGAATCGTATTGGTGCTCACAGGCATGTTCTTCTCCAGCCGCTCGGATTCCCACGAAGGAGATCACAGTGAAGAACATCATTCGCAGGTAATGACAGATACTGATGTCCAAACAGTTGCTGATCCTCATGAAGGTGATGAGCATGCAGGTGGACATCACAGAGAAATCACATGGACCAATAGAGTAGCCGCAAATTTCTTGCTAAATAATGTCTACTTTCTATCATTAGCCATGGGAGCACTGTTTTTCATTGCCGTGCACCAGATAGGTAATTCGGGTTGGCATACTGCAATCAAACGAATTCCTGAAGCTTACACATCCTACCTGCCCGTTGCGGTAGTGGGTTTTGCCGCAGTTTTGTTTTTCATGGATCAACTATATGAATGGGTGATCTTACCTGAAGGAGTAGATGAGTTGATAGACAAGAAAAGACCTTATCTGAATGTAACTTCTCACGCTATAAGAAATGTCGTATACTTTGTGATATGGATAGGTGCTGCTTTCCTGCTTCGAAGATATTCTGTTAGAGAAGATCAGGAGGGGGGATTGTCTTACTTCAAAAAAAGCAATACGATTTCTGCTATTTTTGTTTTTCTATTTGCTTTTTCCTACAGTTTGTTCTCATTCGACTGGTTGAAGTCTTTAGAACCTCACTGGTTTAGTACCATATATGGGGTGTACTTCTTTGGTGGATCTATGCTTACCACAATGGCGACAGTGTCTCTAATTTTATATTTCCTCAAAAAGCAGGGATATATGAGTTATGTGAATGCTTCGCATTTTCAAGATGTTAATACATATGTATTGGGGTTCTGCATATTCTGGGCGTATATTTGGGTATCTCAGTTCCTGCTGATTTGGTATTCTAATATTCCTGAAGAAGGTATCTGGTATGCAAAGCGTATGAGGTCTACCGACCCTGAATATTACATGGGATACCGGACGATATTTTTTGTCAACCTATTCATCAATTTTGTGATTCCTTTCTTGACGATGATTTCTCGTAATGCAAGAAGGAACCCCAGTGTATTCATACCTGTATGTTTACTCATTGTCATCGGTCACTGGATCGATCTATTTGTACTCATTATGCCAGGTGCTGTAGAAAGCTTCTGGACGATTGGGTTCATTGAAATAGGATTCTTTCTCACTTTTGCTGGTTTATTCCTATATATTGTAATGAACTCGTTGACGAAAGCAAACTTAGTCCCATTAAAGCACCCTTACTTAGAAGAGAGTTTATACCACACAACAGGTCCGGTTTAATAATTTTTTTCGGAACTACTTTGGTACTTATAGGTTAATAAGGTAGTAGAAAAAATAAGGAAGATTAAACTTAACATTACCCCTTATTAAGGGTTTTTAGAAAAATAAGAAAAAAAGACTATATGGAATCTCAGTCTTTAATAAATATAGCACAGGTACTTATTGCTTCGATACTATTATTGGTGATCGTAAACTTATACCTGGTCATAAGATTAAAAAACATTGATCCATTTAAGAAATGGAGTGTTAATGGCATCAATGGTGCATTATTCATGTTAGTGGGAATTGTAGGAATGGTAGCTGCTGGAGTAGGTTTTTCTAAATGGTATGATCTAATGATACTTGTGAGAAATCCTGCGTCTATTCACGGTGCAGACATCGACAGAATGTTTTGGAACACGATGTATGTCTCTGTAGCTGTCGTCATATTAACCAATTCCTTACTATTCTTCTACTCGTGGTACTATAGAGGTAAACCAGGAAGGAAGGCACTATTTTATCCGGAAAATGACCGGCTTGAAATGCTTTGGACGGCAGTACCTGCTGTAGTGTTGATCGTCTTGATCGGAGATGGTATCAGAACATGGAACAACATATTTAAAGATGTCCCTGAAAATGCGGTTAACATAGAGTTAAATGGAAAGCAGTTTGACTGGACGATTAGATACCCAGGTAGCGATCGGGAGTATGGATATACTAGTATAGACTATATCAATGATGGCCAGGGTAATACGATAGGGTTTAATTTTGAAGACCCTAAGTCTCATGATGATATTATCACTACAGAGATACATCTACCAGTGGGAGTTCCCGTAAACTTTACCATCAAATCCAGAGATGTGCTTCATAGTGCTACAATGCCTCATTTTAGAATGAAAATGGACGCCGTCCCTGGTATGGATACTTATTTTTGGTTTACTCCTACTAAAACCACAGAGGAAATGAGGGAGATAACTGGTAACCCTGAATTTAACTATGAAATGTCTTGTCAACAGATTTGTGGAGGAGGACACTGGAATATGCGAAGGGTTATCATTGTAGAAACAGAAGAAGAGTATAAGCAATGGTTGAACAGTCAGAAACCTTTTTACGCTTCCTGGAAAGAAAACTTTGGTAATGAGGAAGAGCTTATTCCTGACAAACAAATGGCTGAAGAATCCGCGGAGGATGAAGACGCTATTTCAATGAATTAGAATTAATAAAAAAAATACAATACGCATAAAGATGGCTGACGCAACGATTAATAAGAATGTTGAACACGATGCCTTGCACGATGACTCTCATGAAAATGGACATCATGATCATCACCATCATCATGGGAGTTTTATCTCGAGGTATGTTTTTAGTACGGATCACAAAGTAATTGCCAAGCAATATTTGATCACGGGAATTTTTATGGCAGTGATAGGTATATTTTTATCTACGCTTTTCCGTCTTCAGTTGGCATATCCCGATACGGCATTTCCCTTCTTAGAAACAATACTAGGGAAATGGGCACCTGATGGGCAACTCGATCCCAATTTCTATCTCGCATTAGTAACGATGCATGGTACATTTATGGTATTCTTTGTCCTTACAGCTGGACTGAGTGGTACGTTTAGTAACTTCCTGATACCATTACAAATTGGGGCCAGAGACATGGCTTCCCCATTCATTAATATGCTGTCTTATTGGTTCTTCTTTCTGGCATCAGTGATTATGTTAGTATCACTGTTTGTCTCTACAGGACCTGCGGCAGGAGGTTGGACTATCTATCCGCCTCTGAGTGCACTACCTCAAGCAATACCTGGTTCTGGTGTGGGTATGACACTGTGGTTGATATCAATGACCCTGTTTATTGCTTCATCTCTTATGGGAGGAATCAATTATATCACCACTGTACTGAACTTAAGGACAGAAGGTATGTCTATGATGCGCCTTCCTCTGTCTATATGGGCGTTTTTCCTGACTGCAATCATCGGTGTACTATCATTTCCAGTACTCTTTGCAGCAGCGCTTTTGTTGATGTTTGACAGACTTTTGGGAACTAGCTTTTATTTGTCGGATATATTTATAGGAGGAGAAGCACTTCACTACTCAGGTGGTAGCCCTGTTTTATACCAGCATTTGTTCTGGTTCCTGGGGCACCCGGAAGTATATATTGTATTATTACCGGCATTGGGTATTGCTTCAGAAGTGATATCCGTACACTCGAGAAAGCCGATTTTCGGTTATAGAGCTATGGTGCTTTCTATGTTGGGAATCGCGATTCTTTCCTTCATCGTATGGGCACACCATATGTTCGTATCCGGTATGAATCCATTTCTTGGAACCGTGTTTATGATTTTCACGCTTGTGATAGCAGTTCCATCTGCAATTAAGGCATTTAACTATATTACGACGCTATGGAGAGGTAATATACAATTTACCCCCCCAATGCTCTTTGCGATTGGTCTGGTCTCATTCTTTATAACAGGCGGTATTACTGGTATCTTTCTCGGAAATGCAGCACTAGATATACCTCTTCACGACACCTATTTCGTTACAGCACACTTCCATATTGTAATGGGTAGTGCTTCAGCATTCGGATTATTTGCAGGTGTCTATCAATGGTTTCCCAAAATGTTTGGCAGAAGAATGAATCAACGGCTGGGATATATACACTTTTGGCTTACGTTCATTTCGATTTATCTTGTGTTTTTCCCCATGCACTTTATGGGAATGGGAGGTGTGCCAAGACACTACTATTCTATCACGGCCTTTGATTTCTCCAAAGGATTCATGGATATACAGGTCTTTATCACAATTGCTGCCATAACCTCATTCTTTGCACAGTTTATCTTCTTATATAATTTTTTCTATAGTATTTTCTATGGGAAAAAGTCAGAACTTAATCCATGGAAAGCTAATACGCTTGAATGGACTACCCCAAGACTTCCGGGGCATGGTAATTGGCCTGGAGATATTCCTAAGGTTTTCCGTTGGGCATACGATTATAGCAAACCTGGAGTGAAGGAAGATTTTCTGCCGCAGCATATTCCGGATGAAGAGGTTGAATATGAAGAAGGATTTGTCCCGAAAGAAATTGAACCATCAACTGATCCAAAAAGAAAGATAGAAATAGAAAAAACAGAAGTAGAGACTGATAATTCCTAAAGGAAGATGTGTGGATGAATAAAAATGATTTTTCAACAGCAACAGTCGTAAAACGCTTTCGAAGATTATCTTCCCTTACGATTGTTGCTGTTATTTTATTAATATTTATCGGGGGTTTTGTGAGAATGGTTGGAGCGGGTATGGGATGCCCTGACTGGCCAAAGTGCTTTGGCAGTTGGATTCCGCCAACAGATGTTTCTCAACTTCCCGCTAATTACCAGGAGATTTATATAGATCATGGCTATGCCTCTATGGAGTTTAATGCCATGAAAACCTGGGTAGAATATGTGAACAGGCTTATAGGTGTTCTGATTGGTTTCATTTCACTAGCTACCGCTTTGTATTCTCTGAAATTGAGAAAGATATATCCTCAATCAACATACCTCAGCATTTTAGCTGTGTTTTTGGTTGCAGTTCAGGGAGGTATAGGTGCTTATGTGGTCCGAACGAATTTACATACGGGAATGATTACGCTACACATGATGGTAGCTTTAATGATACTACTTGTGCTAATCCTGGCTAATTTGTACAGTTATAAGTATGATTGGACTTTACCCAGCATTCCACGTTATACAATGTTGCTGGGATTTTTAGCCGTTGGTGTTACAATCATTCAGATCATTTTAGGTACGCAGGTAAGAGAGTCAATAGATACAATTGCTAAATTAATAGGAGCAGATAGAAGAAGTGAGTGGTTAGATAACATTCATGGAGTTTATGATATGCACAAATACTTCTACTATGTTGTGGTAGGTTTTGTGGGACTCTGGATATATAAGATGAGGAGTTTATTTGTATTTCATAAAATTTTCAAAGGGTTAATCCTATTAATTATAGGATCGATTGGGTTAGAAATCGTACTGGGTATTGCTATGCATCATTTGGGAATACCCCCATGGATACAACCTATACATTTAGTATTGGCAACGATTATCGCTGGGACTGAATTCACACTTATGGGAGTAATATACTTTTCATTGAAGAAGAAGGAACAAGCTCCTGAATTAATGCAAGTATCATGAGTACACGCACATTAGAGAAAAAGAATATATTAGAAATATGCAAAGACAAAGTATTTGCATATTTACGGATTTTGAAGTTTAGACTTACGCTCATCGTTTCTCTTTCTGCTTCTTTTGGGTATGCAATGGCATCTGGAGAAGCGTTTGAGTGGTCAATTATGCTGTGGGTTACGCTAGGGGGCTTTTTGATCACATCTGCGTCTAACATTTTCAACCAGGTGTTTGAAAATGAGTATGATGCTGTGATGAAAAGAACCCAAAAAAGGCCTATTCCACAAGGGGAACTCACGTTAACAGAAGCTATTATATATGCGCTCGTATTGATCGTTCTGGGTATTTGGGTGATGGGACTCCATGCCAATCTACCTGCAACATTGCTTTCTATCATTGGATTGCTTCTCTATGCATTTGTATACACACCTATGAAACGCAATTCTCCATTTGCTGTATTCGTAGGTGCAATCCCTGGTGCATTACCCCCGCTCATTGGTTGGGTAGCCTTTACTGGTGGAATAGATAAAGCCGGACTTATCCTTTTTGCCTTTCAGTTTTTCTGGCAATTTCCTCACTTTTGGGCTATCGCATGGGTATTACATGAAGATTATCTTAAAGCTGGTTTTCAACTATTGCCTTCTTCTACAGGTAAATCCAAAGAAAGTACACGGCTAATCCTGATGTATACCTTAATGTTGATACCATTGGTACTTATTCCCTTTCAGACAGGAATGGTGTCTATTTTAGGTGCTTTGTTATTATTTGTAATTGGGGTTGCATTTTCATGGATAGCATGGACACTACATCGTACGTTGAATGATAAGAGTGCCAAAAGGTTGTTGTTTGGTTCTTTTTTATATCTTCCACTTATGCAACTCACATTTTTGCTCTTTTGAAGTTATATATGTAATTGAAGATTAAAGACAAGAGAATATGGATACATCATTAGAGAGAAAAAATTATATCATCCATCCCCACAAGTTTGCGCTTTGGCTCTTTCTTATTACGGTGACCATGGCTTTTGCAGGTTGGACGAGTGCGTATATTGTACAAATGTCCTTTTTGAATACAGGAGAGCGCATCATTTTCCAACTGCCAGACATGATGTGGAATAATCTTGCGATTATACTATTCAGTAGTATAAGTATGCAATTTGCTATGTGGGCCACTAAGAAAGGAGAATATAAGAAAGCAAGTATAGGACTTGGTATTACGCTATTTCTAGGGATCCTGTTTCTGATAGGTCAGTATCAAGCATGGGATCTGATGGATGATGCGTTACCCCCTGTTGACAAAGCTAGAACAGACAACTTAGTTGCTTATTTTTATTTGTTTGTCCTACTACACGGATTACATATTATATCTGCGATAATCGTGTTATTGGTCAACCTAGCACGTCAATTACGAAATAAAATGCCACAGGCTAGAAGGAAGAAAAGTATGGAATTGGCTACTACTTTTTGGCATTTTCTAGGTGTTTTATGGATATATTTATTTGTATTTATGTTATATACCCAGCAATCGTTACCGTTTGGGAGCTAGGTAATATAAATAATTCCTAAAAGGTAGTCTTACCCTACGGCGTTAGACACTTCATTACAAATCATAAAAATATTCTTTTATATGCAGGATATCTACAGATTAGATATCCTGTTTTATATTTAGTTGGATGTGTATTCAACGTACTTACCAGTGACAAAAATCTTAACATCAATTTAGATAGATCATTGAAATACATCGTATATTATACTACATTATTAGATATTTGTGTGGATAAATGTATTTAGATAAATTTTATTCATAAAGATGTATCTATTTTCAAGTAGATGAACTGTAGAAATCCATTTTTTGGATCCTTTCAAAAGAATGGACATGATGAAATGTTTACCATCCTACCTTGCTTTCCTTGTATTAGATCTGCTGTGTGTACCTCACCAAGTACAAGCGTTTATTGATCCCGTTCCCACTACATATATTTCTTTTGTAGATAATGATACGTTGGATTTATTTGCCTGGGAAGGTGAAAATCTTGCACTACTGACGAAATCGGATACATTGGACCCGTTAATTATGGATGAGATTGTGTCGATTCTGGATAGTGCCTATCGATTTTACGAGCATGCTACGGGAAGAAAGCCTTCATTGTTAGTTAACTACAATGGAAAATTATCTATGGCTCAGGTGCCCGGTACATGCGGAGCGGGATGTGGTTTGGTGGGGGGCACAGGTATAGAAATATTGGACTCTTTCTTTGACTTATTTTATGATCGGGTAAAGCAAGATAATCAGTATGACCAGGTTCCATTCTACGAACTCGGGAGAAATTTCTGGTTCTTTGGGAATAAACTGGCATCTGGGAGTAGCCTTTTTGGCAGAGCAGCATCTACGGGATATGCTGTGTTCATGCGATATGAGTCCATGGCTGCTACGGGAGTAGCCCCAGCACCATTCCGTAATCTGCCATTTTCCGAACTGGTCGAAGACAATACCAATATGATCGATCAGTACCTCGCTGATCCTGGCCTGACTTTTGAAAATACGCTGGCCTTGGACCTGGGGGGAGTAACCACTCCCAAACTGGGACTAAATGGAGGTGCCAGCCTATTTGCGTCCTTCTTAATTCGATTAAAGCGAGAGTATGGGGAGGACCAGTTTGTCAATAACATTTGGAAAGAATTACTTAACCGTCCTAATGCTACTACGGACCAACAAGGCATTGACAATTTTATCCTGGCTAGTTCGATTGCAGCTGGCGAAAACCTTACTTCTCTATTTCAGGAGTGGCGCTGGCCGGTATCAGAAGATGCTATTGAAGAAGCAAATAGTATCTTTGCATGCATTGAAAACCCAATTACAGAAGTGATTTTTGAAACTTTTCCCAGTGTGTCTGATCTCGAGAGTGGGGCAATAGAAATTAAAGAAGTGATTGGGGGCACTCCTCCCTACGAATACAGCTTAAGCGGAGGAGAATTTCAGGCTAGCCCATTTTTTACAAACTTATCAGCTACGATTGGATATCAGATTACTGTAAGAGATGCAAAGGGGTGCGTCTTTGATAGAGCAGGAGCTTTCCTAAGCGTAGGTTGTATCGAACGCACAAATCTGGTAAACTTTGGTGAGGCTGGATTCCCTCGTACATTTACTGAAGTAGGCAGTACATTGTACTTCATTGTGAACGGAACTGATTTGTGGAGAAGCGATGGTACGACAGATGGCACGAGCTTGGTCAAGGAGTTTATTGCCACACAATTCATCAGTGGTCCGGATCAATTGATGAGTTATCACAATACATTATTCTTTGTGGCTGATGATGGAATCAATGGAAGAGAATTGTGGCAGAGTGATGGAACTTCATCGGGCACTAAGATGGTCCTGGATTTGAAGCCTGGTCCAGAAGGATCGAATCCCTTTGGATTAATAGTATATGGAGACACATTATTCTTTATCGCAGATGATGGGATTTCAAATTTCGAACTGTGGAAAACGGATGGTAGTGCAGATGGTACGAAATTAGTCAAGGATATTAATGAGGGGAATAATCCAGGGATAAGTGGGAGTGGGGATATAATCATCTTGAGAGACACTTTATTTTTCGGTGCTGATGATGGAGTCAATGGAATTGAATTATGGAAAAGTGATGGAACCGAAAATGGGACCCAACTTGTGAAAGATATTAATGATACAGGGAGCTCATTTCCCCAGAAATTTACTGTAGTAGATGATCGATTATTTTTTACTGCAGAGGATGGTAACAATGGAAGAGAACTTTGGATGAGTGATGGGACATCTACTGGTACTAAACTTATCAAAGATATCAATCAAGGTGGCTCTTCTCATATATCCTCTTTGGTGGAATTTGAGGGGAAAGCGTACTTTTCAGCTGATGATGGGATCAACGGGGAAGAATTGTGGCAAAGTGATGGAACAGAATCTGGTACTGTACTGTTGAAAGATATCAATTCATCAGGGAGTTCAGAGATAGATTCTATTTTCAGGCTTCCTAATAAAATGGTATTAATTGCCAATGACGGGATTACAGGCCGAGAACTCTGGAGTTCTGATGGAACAGAAACAGGGACCTTCTTACTTATTGATATTACTAAACCAGACGACTTTAATACAATAGGAAACTCATTCTTTAGCGGCCTGGATGTCGTTGATGGATTTTTATATTTTACTCAATCCCAGAACGAGGGAGGAGGGGAATCTTGGCGTACGGATGGAACGCTAAGTGGGACTAAGGTGTTATTTCGTGGGCTAATATTCGATATTGCTTCTGTAGATGATATACTTTTTCTTTCTACAGCAAGTAGATTTGGGTTTGCTTCACAATTTCTTTCTGTTATAACAAATAGTTCATTTACGTCCTCTACCATCTGTAGCCTGGACAACTGGGGTGATGTTAGTGACAATCCCCTCAACCATGCCATTTACCTCTATAATTCTCCTGTTGATCCCAATCTGGAAAAAGGAAATGACACAGAATTTCAGCGCTTTAAGTGGGTAAGTCAGGGAACAAAGACCATCATCCAAGATACAGTAATGTTAATTACCGGATTAGTTCAAAGTACCGTAGATCCAGACGCACAGTTTGATGTATTTATCGAGTTAACAAATCCTTTGACTTGGCATGAATGGCTAAATTCTGGAGGTACATTCAATATTCCTCCCAACGCTGATCAGGCGAAAGTCGTCAATGAGCAATTTGATTCCTGGACCTATTGGGCCTTAGGAGAAAATAGCCGCCTGGAAGGGCGTGGAACCTTGGAAGGAACTTTATTGTTAACTCAAGCCCCCAATCCTCAAACTACACCCGACGGAGAAAAAAAACGCGTTCAGGTAGGTAAGGGAGCCAATGATAAAGACGACGATGATGGAATAAGTGGCTGGTTCTTTTATGAAGGTACGATTACTTATAAAGGCCTTCAGATAGATCTAAGATCCCAGGGAGATGTAAATGTCGATGTAAGAGATTGTAGAGAGATTTGCGGAGAGCCTGAGCTGAATCCTTTTGTAACAGGCTTTGAAGCAGTGACAAGTGCCGAAGGGGATGTTTACCTCACCTGGGGGACAATCGTCCAGGGTAATGCAGGTCAGTTAACGCTAGAGCGTTCCATCGATGGGCAGTTTTTTGAGTCAATTTCTTCAATGGATGGAAAAGATATGAATATCTCTCCTGAGATCCATCAATTTATCGATAAACCCGGTAATCCCGGTGTACCGATACATTATCGCTTGAAAATTGTAGATCACAAGAAAAATGTAACTTACTCAGCCCTGAAATCCATTAACTTTAAAGAAGAATGGGATGTTCGGGCAATTGTATATCCCAACCCTGCAGATAATGAATTTTCAATCCAACTGATTCCTTATACAAATGACGTATACGCGATGAAACTATGGGATGTAATGGGGAGAATAATTTTATCTAGAAAAGTGAAATTAGAAGGAGGGAAAAGTAGTGTTGACATTAGTAAGCTTCCTAGAGGTAACTATTTTATACAGATCATTGATGGTAAAGGGAGTAATCTTACTAAAATGATCAGTGTAGAATAATTGAACGTTAAACAAGATAATAATGTGCATGATAATTGTTTTCTAGGGATATAATTAAAAGAAAATCCTACAAATTAACGGATTGAGGGAAGGTTTGCTTTGGGTTAATATATATATAATGAGAAATAAATTGACTGTTAACAGTTTAATATAATTTATTTACCACATTTATATAACAGTTCATGTAGTTATTCCATCCAATAGATGATAATATCATATTGATTGTTAGTATTTATAAATATATTTAACTGCACATTAAAAATAGAAGTACCTGTATAATAAAATTTGGCTGCGCATACGCGCATTTTTCAGGTATGTAATACGTTGCAAGCTGTTAACTATGTTTGGGTAACAATCATGTATTTATGCGCGAAAATTTAGATCAAGACCATCCGGTTACTGATTATATCCGGTCGGTACAGGCAGAAGAATCGGCCCGTAACCGAAGAAAAATCATTATCTATGCCACAATTCTGATATTGTGTATGAGTATGTTCTTCCTTTGGACCTACCTGAAAGAACCTGCATTAGACTCCACGTATGAAGTATATTTACTTGAGGAATTGAATGAACGTAGTATCTCTCAGAAACTGGAGAATCAATCCTTGGGACTCATTGTATACGATAGTAATACCAACTTATTGGATACAATTGAAAGTTTGCAAGATTTTAAGGAGTTTGTAGCTATCTCACAGAAATTGATTACATCTGGGAGTCAAGCGTCAACAGAATCTCAATTGATGGATGATGAAAATGCTGACACGCTTTATATTAACGAACCTTCTGAAATATCGGAACCCCAATCTGAAAATGCTGAATCTGAAAATCAGGATAGAAAAAGCCCAACTCCTTCTGTAAAGATGAAACCTTATTCGGTCGAAGTTATAGGTGAAAGAGTACTGGGTAATACCCTTACGTTCCAAATTGAGCAATTTGAATCGGATAAAATATATATCATCGATTTTGGTAATGGTGAGAAGCGAAGAATAAGAGGAACACAATCTTATGCATACCAACGGCCAGGAAGGTATGAAGTTATACTTACGGCCATTGATGCAAACGCAAATCAGCAGAGTGAATATGCCAAAAGCATTGAAATCTTGCCAACTCCGAGTAAAGAAGAGCGTGTAACTACACCCACTGTATCAGAAAATACTAATCGTTCTCCCTCACCAGAAGAAAATGTAATACAAAGGGAAGAAAGTATTTCAAACAACAGAACACTGACCCCCATTAGTGAATCCATGAATGAAAGGATTCCTAATGAAGAAATAGATAATCCTTCCCCAATATTAGAATCTATCGGTGACGTGGATACGAATACAGAAGATAATCTGGAAGAAACAATCCCGGAACGTGCTAATGTATCTGCACCCCTGAGCTTTGCGGAAAAAATGCCTGAGTTCCCTGGCGGCATATCAAAAATGTCCAATTTTCTCAATGGCAAATTGGAATACCCTGTAGCAGCCAGGGATAATGAAATTGAAGGTACTGTGTATATTCAGATGGTGGTATCGGCTGATGGCACACTCAGTAAATTTAATATTGCCAAGGGAATAGGATATGGCTGTGATGAGGAAGCTCTGCGAATTGCCAAGTTAATGCCAGATTGGACACCTGGAGAACAGGCGGGACAACCCGTACCTGTAATATATACGATTCCTGTAGTATTTACCATTAGATAATTGATCATGTAGTATAGTCATTCTAAATGATATATTCTATCGATTTGGACCTATGTCAAGGACCATGGGAGAATATTATCCCTACTCAAGTCATTAAAACATCATCATTTCTATAACATCATATACGCTTATTTAATGAAGTATTAATTATGAAACTATTTACCTTAGTAAATCGCATATCAACCTTATGTTACATCCTTTTTGTAATGTCCATATATGGATATGGACAGACAGTTATACAAGGTGTGGTCATGGACCGCGAAAGTAACGAGACAATCCTCGGAGCTAGAATCGCTATTAAAGACCAGGGAATTGGTACAACGACGAATCTGGATGGAGTATTTCAGCTATCTACTAATGTAGCTCCGCCATTCGTGTTAGAGATTTCATCTATTGGATATAAAAAGCAAGAAGTAGAGGTCTCTCAACCTGCCATGGCACTATCCATTTTATTGGTTCCAGAGTCTTCCATTGAGCAACGGGTAGTTGTCTCGGCGTCAAGAGTAGAAGAACGTATTTTAGAAGCACCAGTATCTGTAGAAAAAATGGGACTGTTGGATATACAATACGATCCTATGCCAGATTTTTATACTGCAGTAGCACATTTGAAAGGAGTCATTGTACGGCCCACCAGTCTTACGTATAACTCTATCAATACTCGCGGATTTGCCTTTACAAATAACTGGCGATTCGTGCAACTCGTTGATGGGGTCGATGTAACAGGTGTGATCAATAATGGCATCGGAAATTTAATGAGAGGCTCTGAACTGGATGTCAGGAATATAGAAATAGTACCAGGTCCTGGCTCTGCGCTATATGGCCCCAACGTATTCAATGGACTTTCATCTATCTCAACTAAAAGTCCATTTGATTATCAAGGACTCAGCGCCTATATAAAACAAGGGTTCACCAACCAGGAAAATGTCGATGCTAATCCTTTTTGGGACGTAGGATTCAGGTTTGCTAAGGTATTGGGAAATAAATTTGCCTTTAAAACCAATATAACCTATTTCAAAGGAACTGAGTGGGACAATGATGACGAAAGCTACTCCATCATTGGTCAGTCAATATTGGAAAGAGAACGGTTATTACAGCTTCCTCGAAATCACCCTCAATTTGACGCAGTAAATGTTTGGGGAGATGAAACAGCGGTTCCCATAGATTTGGGTAATGGGGAAATATTGGAAGTGAACAGAACGGGTTTTACAGAAAGGGAATTATTTGATTACGATGTAGAAAATATTGGTATTCAGGCTTCTCTCCACTATAAGATTACAGATAAAACGGAACTTGTATATGATTTTAGATATGTAACAGGAGATAATATTTCGCGGCACTCAATAAGTATTCCAGTAAAAAACTTTATTAGCCGTACGCATAGACTTGAGTTGAGTGGAGAACGGTTTTTTCTAAGAACCTACCTATTTAAAGATAAGCCTAATGACTCATTCAACGCATTAAGTGGAGGGATTTTAATACAGGAGGGACTAAAGCCTTCTGTGCAGTGGGGTATGGATTACGGCGCGGCCTTTAGGGGTGAGATACCTGGAATACAACCTGGAATACATGATCTCGCAAGGATATATGCAGATAGAGATATTCCTGGCCCCGATACAGATATCTTTCAGCAAGTGAAGGATAATGTAGTAAGTACGGGAATCCTTCAGGGAGGGGCCGCTGCTACAACTGAAGCAGATTTTTTTCATGTAGACGCAGGTTATGATTTCACAAATCTAATCCCCGGCATAGGGTTACAGACGGGAGGGAGTTACAGAAGATATCAATTGGAATCTAATGGTAATTTCTATAATGATGGACCCAATGGATTTGGGGAACCCATACCTGTAGAAGAATATGGTGTGTATATCCAGGGAGATAAGCGGTTGTTTGAAGAGCACCTAAATTTAAGGGGTTCTATAAGATATGACAAGAACCAAAACTTTAAAGGTAGGTTCACTCCGAGGCTCTCATCTGTACTGACGTTGGGGGAAGATCGCCAGCATAATTTTCGAATTTCCTGGCAGACGGGTTTCCGTAATCCCGCCAATCAGGATATTTATTCCTTCTATAATTTAACTGGAGCCATATATGTGGGAAATGTAGAAGACAATATTTCTGCCTACAGGGAAACGTTACCCAACGGACAGGTAGTCACAGGTCAGGAAATATATGATCAATTACTAACCTCCGAATCAGCATTTGCCTTTCTGGCAACAGGAGGAAGAGATTTCTCAATTTTGGAAACCGCTGATTTAGAATTTCTTCGACAAGAACGCATTACAACCTTTGAGGTAGGGTATAGAGGATTATTGTCCCGAAACCTGCTGGTAGACCTGAATTACTATCGCAATACATTCGAAGACCTAACTACAAATATTGTTACAATTAGTCCTACACTGGGATTCAACCCTGTAATCGTATTGGGAAATGTCTCAGGGGCTGTGTATTCATCTGGTTTGGGAACTGGAATAGAATATATCACGGATAAAGGCTTTAGATTAGGGGCGAACTATACATTTACAGAGTTCGATGCGAGTGAGGCACTTGAGAGCAATCCTAACTTTCTTCCCGACTTTAATATGCCCAGGCATATGGTAAAATTATCCTTAGCCAATAGAAAGCTTACAGACAGATTGGGATTCAGTATTCATTACAGTTGGCTGGATAACTTCACATATAGAACTCCGGTTGGAGAGGGGAAAATAAGTGAGTACGATGTGCTCGATGCAGCAATATTCTGTCGAATACCTGAAATTAAGACTATATTGAAGGTCGGTGGGGCCAATATATTAAACGAAACCTACAGAGCTATTTATGGAGGGCCTACTGTGGGCTCTCAGATTTATCTTCAATTGACTTTTGACGATTTGATAAAATGAGATTTCCTCTCCAATATTGAACATCAAATAACTTTCAAATCCCGGAAAGTTACAACTTAGGAGATATTATTTACCTTACACCTCGCTTTTTCAGCGAGGTGTGTTTTTTTATCTATATTCGAATGTATTATTTCACATTAAACTATATATAAATTTCGCCTATGAAACCCACATTACTGGTTCTTGCTGCGGGTATGGGAAGTAGATATGGAAGTCTTAAGCAAGTAGATGCTTTTGGACCGTCTGGAGAAACAATCATTGATTATTCCGTGTATGATGCGATTCGTGCAGGATTTGGAAAAGTAGTTTTCATCATTAGGAAAAATATCGAAACAGAATTCAAAGAAGTCTTTGGAGAACGTTTTTCTTCCGATATTGAAGTAGATTTTGTGTTCCAGGAACTGGATTATATTCCTCAAGGGTTTGAAATACACCCAGATAGAGTCAAGCCCTGGGGTACCGCTCACGCAGTTTGGATGGCTAAAGATGTGATTGATGAGCCATTTGCAGTCATTAATGCCGACGATTTTTATGGTAGGGACGCCTTCAAAAAACTGGGAGACTATCTGACATCATTGAATAAAGAGGATACAAGCAGTTACTCCATGGTAGGATATATGCTTAAAAATACGTTATCGGATTTTGGCACAGTGAATAGAGGAGTCTGTATAGTAAATAATGAAGGCTATTTGAGTTCAGTTACAGAATGTGTGAAAATTGAGCGGAAAGAAGATGGTGTTATTAGGTACCCCGATGAAACAGGTGAGTTAAAACCTTTGGGCGATGAGACAATGGTATCAATGAATATGTGGGGTTGTGTGCCTTCAATCTTTTGCGAAATTGAGTCCCGGTTTGAAGCCTTCTTAGCAAAACGAGGAAACGAACTAAAATCTGAATACTATATTCCTACACTCATTACTGAACTTATTGAAGAGAAAATAGCTAAGGTCAACGTATTATCTACAAATTCATCGTGGTTTGGAGTAACATATCAAGATGATAAGCCAATGGTAATCAATAGCCTCAAAGAACTTGTTGAGCAAAACGAATATCCTTCACCTCTTTGGTCATAAGTAAATTTACAACTGTCTGCGTATGATGTAGGCTAGATAGATCACTTTTTGAAATATTTTTTACCCCTGGAGTTATTTTTTATAATAATCCAGGGGTATTTATGTTAATCCATAGTAGAGACATATGAAAATATAGTCTTGGTAGATATATTCTCTACTCAGATCTTTTAATTGTAGGTGTATTTTCATACTAAGGTGTAAATTTTTTTGAAATACGTTTATTTACCATTCATACATTAATAGTTACAGAAGATGTAAGATTTAGAGATAAAATAAATCGTATTGAATATTTTTAATATGTAAATTTGAAATAATAAACTTTAGTACACTTTCTTTAGCTGCGCATACTTAATCATGGATTGAATCACCTCCGACATTGAAAAAGGATTGTGGTGAAATCTAAGGAAATGAACAATCTGAGCACAAAATGAGTATGCGCAATCATCCAAATCAAAACCAGGCTATTGATGACTATTTAAAGTCTATCGAGGCTACTGAGTACGCAAAAAAGAGGAGAAAATTAATTTACCGCTTTGCTATTGTAATTATTATTTTAGGATTATCTGTAGGAGTATGGTTATCGATGGCTCCATCTTCACCCAAACCAGCGTTTGAAACATACCAGTTGCAGGAGTTGGATGAACTTCTAGTCGTACAAACACTAAACAGTCATCCAGAAGGGATTGTAGTTATTGATGAAGAGACGAGACTGCTCGATACCATTCGGACCTTAGAAAGGTATAAAGAAATGCTACGGATTCATGATGCATTTGTACAAAGGATGGTTCAGGAATCTGAAATAATGACGGTGCATGATGAAGAGTTGCAGGTAAATCAAGACGTTATATCGGAAGATGAAGGGGAGCAATCCCCTGAAGAGGATATATCTTCTGATAATGAAGCCCAAACTCCTCCTGAGTCAGAAACGCTCATAAGAACGTACCCCGTAGATATTGCAGGTGAAAGAATAGTAGGAAATACGCTGAATTTCACCGTGGAATTTTATGATCCAGATAAAATTTATATCATTGATTATGGAAACGGAGATCGAAAAAGAGTGGACGAATCACATACTTTTTCTTATAAACGACCTGGTAAATATACTGTCGTATTAACTGCTATCGATCCAACCACAAATGCACAGAGTGAGTATACCAAACAGTTGGATATTTCTAACATAGAGGAAGTTGATGAGATTCTTGTTGAGCGAGAGATTGTTCCAGTCCAGGAAAGAAATACAAGAACCACGCCATCTGTCTCAACAGAAAACTCCGTGCCTTTGAATGATGACATGGGAAATGAAGTGCAGCAAGATGAAAGTATTACAAGGTCTCCGGCATTGATAGATCGTACAACTCCCCGATCCATAGACAATTCTAGCAATCCATCGCCATCTGCGAGTGATGTTATTTCTGAATCTGAAGCAAGTATTCCCGAAAATATCTCATTGTCTAATCCCATGGAATTTGCAGAAAAAATGCCTGCTTATCCCGGTGGGGTTAATACCATGACGAGTTTCCTAAACTCGCAATTAAAATATCCTTCTATTGCCATTGATAATGAGGTACAAGGGACAGTTTATATACAATTCGTTGTCTCGCAAACAGGTACGCTTAGCAACTTTAAAGTTGTCAAAGGAATTGGTTTTGGATGCGATGAGGAAGCCCTCAGGGTAGCCAAACTTATGCCCCATTGGATACCGGGTGAACATAGTGGGAAAAAGGTACCCGTTATATATACCATACCTGTAAATTTCAATCTTCGTTAATGACGGATTAGAGGTGGATGAGGATACGTCATACCTGATAGGAATAGTACTCCTGAAGGACGTTCCTCACTTCCTGAGATATACATGTTTTCTATTGATTATTGCCAATATCAAAAACCCTTTATTGTAATCATTTTTTGATCTACTTTATGAAGAACTATACACAAAAAACACATCTGTTTCTTTTGCTCTTTCTTATGCTCCTGGCATCATTACCGCTTAACGCACAGACTCTTATTAGAGGTAATGTATTTGATGAAGAAAAACAGGAGCCCGTCATTGGTGCAAGACTGATGATCAAAGATAAAGCTATCGGTACTATTACGAATGTAGAAGGGGAATTTCAACTAGCTACTAACGTTGAACCTCCATTTGTATTACTGGTATCCTCGTTAGGTTTTAGAGAAAAGGAACTATATATATCCCAAAGTGAAATGAATGTATCAATTGGGATGAAATCAGAGTCCTCTATTGAAGAGAGAGTAGTAGTATCTGCTTCCAGAGTTGAGGAAAGAATACTGGAAGCACCGGTTTCCGTTGAAAAACTAGGCTTGCTGGATCTAAAAAATAGTCCTGCGCCAGACTTTTATGGGGCTGTTGCTCAACTTCGAGGGGTCATGGTTAACCCCAGTAGCATGATCTATCAATCCATAAACACTCGCGGCTTTGGCAATGTCCAAAACTGGCGTTTTGTTCAATTAATTGATGGTATGGATATCAATGGACCAGGGGTTAATTATGGAGTGGGTAGTGTAATGAAAGGATCAGAACTGGATATTCGAAGTGTTGAGGTCGTTCCTGGCCCAGGTTCAGCATTGTATGGTCCTAATGTATTTAATGGATTACTTTCAATGACTAGTAAAAGCCCTTTTAATTATCAGGGACTGAGTGCATACCTGAAACAAGGGATTACCCGCCAGGAAGGCCTATCTTCTAAACCATTTGTAGACATGGGAATTAGGTACGCTAAGTCATTTAATGACAAAATTGGAGTGAAAATAAATGCTACCTATCTATCTGCAACAGATTGGGAAGCAAATGATGAGCGTTTTCTAATAACTAATCAGGACATTCCTTTTAAAGATCAATTACTGCAAACCCCAAGGAACAGTATCAACTACAATGCAGTAAATATATATGGAGATGATATTCAAGTTCCTGTAGATTTAGGGAATGGAGAGTTTGTCCTGGTAAATCGTACGGGTATCCATGAAAGGGAAGTTGTCGACTATGATGTAGAGAGAATATCCTTGCAAGCGTCTATCCATTATAAAATTTCAAACTCCTTGGAAGCAGTATATGATTTTCGGTATGCAAGGGCAGATAACATCATCCGATACGAAAATTTCTATCCATTTACCAATTTTGAAAACCAATTTCATCGGTTTGAATTGACGGGGGATAATTTTTTCTCACGTACGTACCTGGCTAAAGATAATTCAGGAGATGGATATTCTATGTTAGCTGCAGGGGCGATTATTCAGGAAGGCCTGAAGCCATCATCAGATTGGGGATTAGAGTACGGAGCAGCGTTCAGAGGGGAAGTTCCTGGAGTTTTTGCAGGGAACCACGAAGCGGCAAGAACTTTTGCGGACAGAGACATCCCTGGAAGTGAAGATCCTCTATTTCAACAAATACGACGTCAAACACTGAGTGTGCCCATTGATATTCCTGGTGGATCTGCTGTAGTTATGAAAGCGAACTTTTTGCACTCTGAAGCAGCCTATGATTTTAAGGAAAATATATCTTTTATGGAACTGTTAATTGGGGGTAGTTACCGTAGATATGTACTTGAGTCAAATGGGCATGTATACAATGATGGCCCCAGAGGGTTTAACAAACCTATTCCCGTATGGGAGTATGGATTTTATGCTCAAGGAGCAAGAGGATTCATCAATGATCGTGTAAATTTAAGAGGCTCGTTGCGTTACGACAAAAACAGAAATTTTGAAGGGAGAATAACTCCAAGGTTATCTATGGTAGTTTCTCTCGGGGAGTTTAAGCAGCATAATTTCCGTGCATCCTGGCAAACAGGTTTCCGAAATCCTGCTAATCAGGATACATATGTAGCTTTTAATGCAGGGCCCCTGCTGTATTTTGGAAATATTGAACACAATATCGTCAACTATTCCGATACATTGGCAGATAGGACACCTGTCAGTGGAAGAGAAATCTACGACGAATTGGTAACCATTCAATCCTTTCAACGATTTATGGAAGCAGGAGGTACAGACCCTTCCTTATTAGAGCCTGCCAACTTGAGATTCCTGGAACAGGAACAGATTACCGCTGTTGAGTTGGGATATCGTGGTATGATCACTCCTAAATTATATTTGGACTTAAATGTATATCAGAACAGATATAAGAACTTTACTGCAAATGTGTTGTCTTTCAGTCCTACGTTAGGAAAACCTATTCTAACACTAAACAACGTTCCCGATGAAGTAACCTCTCTGGGAGTTGGTGCTGGGTTTGATTGGATGCTTCCAAAGGGGTTTAAGTTTGGAGCAAACTATTCTTTTTCGGAGTTCGATGCTGATGATGCTATTGAAAAGAACCCCAATTATTTCCCGGATTTTAATACGCCCAAACATATGTTTAAAGTCTCCTTTGCGAATCGTGAGCTATGGGCAAATAGACTAGGGTTTAATATACATTATCGTTGGCTGGATGGTTATATCTTCCAATCACCAAATGGACAAGGTTTCATAGATGCATATGATATATTAGATGCTTCAGTGAGCATAAAAATTGAAGACTTGAAAACGATCTTAAAAATAGGGGGTAGCAATCTGCTAAATGAATCATATACCCCTATATATGGAGGCCCTACACTGGGGACTCAGGTATATATGCAATTGACTTTTGACGAATTCATGCGATAGGTTAGTTCATCCTTAAATGGAGCGTAGTGTTACAGGTGTAAGTCAGGGAGAGATTACCTGCACTTACACCTTATTTATTCTACAGGGTTGTGTTTTCTCAACATTTTGAGGACTACCTGAAAATTTTTGGGAATGGGAGCTTCAATCTCCATCTCTGCTTGTGATACAGGATGTATAAAAGCCAATTTAACAGCATGTAATGAAAAACCATGATTGAGCGGCCTTTCTTCTTCTTTTCTCCCACTGGGCTTATATTTTCGCTTAATCTGAGATAGATATAAATCCTCTCCACCATATAACGAATCTCCAACAATTGGGCTTCTGATGGCAGCGAGATGGACCCTTATTTGATGCATACGTCCTGTAACGGGCTTACATTCGAGTAATGTATAATTGCGAAAATTTTCAAGTGTATCTACTATCGTTGTTGCTAATTTTCCTCCCTGTTTATTGACTACCACACGTTTATTGGTTGTCACTTGAAGAGGAAGATCAATTTCATACTGTTTGTGATAATGCATTCCAGAAACCAATGTATGATAATACTTTCGAATGTTTCTATGTTGAAACTGCAAAGAGATATCCCGATAGGATTTCGGATTTCGTGCCATCAATAATACTCCTGATGTATATTTGTCCAATCGATGGCAAAGTTGAATATTGGGATCATATGCTAGCGCTAGGGATTGCAAATGTTGAGCGTTTTTGTCTTCCAGACTTGACATGCCTCTGGGTTTATCCACTAATATGATATCTTCGTCCTCGTAGAGAATGATATCCTTTAATTGTATATGTTGAATAGATTTTGGCAAAACGTAATAATTAAAGATTTTCAAACCTGCCAATCCGCAATAATATGATAAGTATTGTACTTCTCCAGAAAAAAATAATATTCTTACGATGAAACCCCAACGAATTTTTATAGGTGTCCTCGATTGGGGGCTAGGACATGCAACGCGTTGTATGCCCATGATAGATAGATTCATAGCGCAGGATAAGGAAGTTGTATTAGGATCTAATGGAAGAGCACTTTCCTTGTTTCGTAGGACATATCCAAAGCTGTTAACCCTTGAACTCCCCCCTTATCAAATGACCTACACACGGGGAAATCAACAAACAGGTCATATCATTAAACAGGTACCAAGACTGTTAGGCACTATAAGGAAAGAGCATCAAGTGATGAAATCGTATGTTGAAAAATACGATATTCACACTATTATTTCAGATAATAGATATGGCATTTGGCATTCGGCCATTCCAAGCGTTTTTATCACACATCAGTTGTCTCCTGTTCTTCCTTCCAGTATCTCTTTTTTAAGGCCTTGGGTTCATGCAATACACAAACGATTTATTGGGAAATTTGATGAGTGCTGGATTCCTGATCTTGCAGGAGAAACTAATTTATCGGGATCTTTGGGACATGTTAAACATATGGCACCAAATTTCTTTTACATAGGGCTATTGTCAAGATTTTATGGAGTCCCTTACCCCGAGAAATATACTATGCATGAGCTTAGGGGAAAAAAACCTGATATACTAGTAGTGATTTCGGGCCCAGAGCCTCAACGCTCTATGCTGGAAGAAAAAGTATTATCCCAGGCAAAGAAAATCTCTAATTGGGTATGGATTGTAGGTGGCAAAACAGAATCTAACGATATATTTGTCGATGAAAAACATTCAGTTATTCAACTTGCATTTTTGGGAACGCAAGATCTATGCAAAGCACTTCAAGAGGCTGATTGGATCATATCGAGGTCAGGGTATAGTAGTTTAATGGATTATGAAGCTCTGGGGTTGACCAACGTCGTATTAGTTCCAACTCCAGGTCAAACAGAGCAGGAATATTTAGGCGAAAAGCTGCATAGAGAGGGTAAATACATCACATTCGATCAAGGAGAATTAGCGTTGCAAAATATTATCTCATTACCTCCTATTAAATCAGCAAATAGCAATGTATTGTATGATCCCGATATCACTGCCAGACACCTGGAAGAATGGTTAGCAAGAATAGCAAACCATACGTCAAATCTAAGGACAAAAACGTAGCACCGTAAAATTGACAATTTTCATCTCGTTATACAGCGAATGGTTGTAAATTAGCCCTAAATTATCAAAGCCTATGCCTACACTTGCCTACACATTCATGCTCATCCTGTTCGTTTGCCAATTTTGCTCATCAAGCAGAGTGTCAACGGTCAGTAAAACGAGTTCAAGTAATACGACAGAAAGTATGATTATTCGTAAAGTGTACCAAGATGTCAATACTTATCGTACTTCGCATCAAAAAGACGCGTTAAAGATTGAAACAGATCTAAATCGGATCGCCTATAGACACTCATTGAATATGGCAAAAGGAAAAGTGCCTTTTTCACATGATGGGTTTGAAGGCAGAGTAGAGGCAGTGGGAGAATTAACTGAGGAGCCTTATACGATTGCGGAAAATTTGTATTCGACAAAAAGAACTTCAGGAATTGCGGAGGTAGCTTTGAAAAGCTGGATAGAAAGTTCCGGACATAATCGCAATATGCTGGGAGACTGGTTATATACCGGTATTGGTGTTGCGAGAAGTAGTGATGGAGAGTATTTTATTACGCAGATATTTATGGGGAAAAAGGAAGAATAGCTTGAACTATTTGACAATTAATTCTGAGAACATACCGCTAAAAGTTGAAGCCACTCGAGGTAAGCATCTGACTATTGGGTTTGCAAAAGATGAGTTAGCACTGATCCTAAAGATACCGGGGGGGAGGATTACACCCCAAGTGGAGGCATTCCTTACACAAAAGCAAAAATGGATATGGAAACATTATTCACGATTAAAGGATCAGCATGTCAAAAGAAGGGCATTCCATGAACGGTGGAAACAGGGAGAGGGCTTATATTTAGGAGCATGGTATCCTGTTGAGATTTATCAGGCAAATAGTTTTGGCGTTCACTTCAATTCCAGGGAAATACAGTTAAGCGTAAGAGGCAGTCAGACGGCATCGCTGGATGCTCAGGTATGGATCAAAGCATACAGGTTATTGGCTAAGTCTTATCTCACACCTCGAACCTGGCAATGGGCTGAAAAAACTGATTCTCAGGTAAAAAATATTTTTATCAAGAATCATAAAAGTAAATGGGGAAGCTGTAGTTCAAATCGAAATATCAATTTAAATTGGCACTTAATTTTCTTACCTGAGTCCCTGGTAGACTATATCATCATTCATGAACTAATGCACCTCAGAGAAATGAATCATAGTGCTGCTTACTGGCAATGGGTAGCAAGGTTTTATCCCCAATACAAGGCAGCCAATAAGTTGATCAATGAATATAATTGGGTAATCGGAATCTTCGAATAAATTGAAGGTTGCTAATGTTTGCGTTCATCAAATGGTTAAAGGAATAGCTCAATCTTAAGTAAGTGGATGGACTAAATTATATTATAGTTTATTCAGTTCTCAATAAGT